>CAZLRM010000097.1:0-6317 GCA_964561895.1 uncultured Christensenellaceae bacterium
GCTCTTTTGCCGCATCCCATGCGAGCGGCGTAATGATCGCCCCCGGCGCGCACCGCACGCGCTTTTTGCCCTGGCTGTGCGCATCGGCAATTTCCGCCTCCGTCACCAGTGAAAGCTGGCCTTCCGGTTTACCCGCAGAGAGCTTCAGCGAGACGATTTTTGCACCCATGCCCTCTATCGCGCCCAATGCGTCGCGCAATCCTTCAAAGTACGTACCGCGTTTAAAACCCGGCTTTTCAAAATCGAGCAGTACCGTCACATTTTTATTCCACAGCAGCGCCCTCATGAATGCCTGAGAGAAAAATTCGCGGTCGTCGCCCTGTGCGATGTTTTTAAGCATCCACAGCGGCGGGGTTATCAGCAGCACTTTTGCGCAACCCCGAAGCGCTTCCATCAGCCGCTGCTGATCCTGCTGCGTATTTGCGCTTATCGCCTTAAACCCTTCGCCCAAAAACGCCGCTCCCTCGCCCGCGCATGTGACGCCGTCGGCGCAGCACTCCGCGAGATATTTCTTAAGCGGCTCCGCATCCGGCACGAACGACGGAACCAGCGCGATCGCGCCCCTTTCCACCTTCTCAGGTTCCAGCAGCCGCCGGATAACCTGCTCTGCGATGCGGCGAATCAATATTTTTAATTCTCTGCCGTCATCCATGTTCATCGTATCAGTTCCAAAAGGTCTCCGTTACCCATGGCCGCCGCGTTCGCTTCGTCGGTATCGATATGCAGCTCCAGCGAATGCGCTTTGCCTGCACGTACGAGAATATTACCGAATATGATCTCGCGCTCGCCTTTTTTTCTTGCGCTCACGACATCGCCGTTCTTCAACCCGAAAACCGCCGCCTCTTCGTCCGACATATGCAGATGCCGCGCGGCGACGATCACTCCCTGACCCAGCGCCACTTCTCCGCCCGGCCCGATCAAGGTGCAACCCGGCGTCCCCGTAACATCGCCCGACATGCGCACCGCCGGTGCAATCCCCAGCTTGAACGTATCCGTAAGCGATACCTCAACCTGCGTTTCGGGACGTTCCGGGCCGAGCACTCTCACGCCTTCAATCCGGCCCTTGGGCCCCACGACCGCTATCTTTTCTTCGCAGGCATATTGCCCCGGCTGAGACAACACCCGGCTGATCTTTAGTGCGTATCCCGCTCCGAACAGCTTCTCCACATCCGCGCGGCAAAGATGCACATGCCGCCCCGATGCCGCCGCCGGAATGTAATATTCTTTTTGCTGCGCGAGGTTCTTTACGATGCCAAGAAGCACCAAGCGCCTGATATCGCTTTCTTTCATCAATCCCTGCTCCAGCTTTATATGCTGATCCATGCTCCCGTATGATCCGATTCGTACGCCGCATCCAGCACACGCTGTATGTACGCGCCGTCACAAAGATCCGGCTTGCACGGTTTCCCTTCATATACGCAATTTAAAAAACTGTACATGCTGTGCACATGCGCCCTGAGCCAGCCACCCGGCAGTTTCGGGGACGGGAAGCTCCCGCCCGGCTCGTCGTACCGCTGCACCGCTTCGATCCGCGTAAATCCGCGGTTACCGCCCAGCGCTTCGTCCGGTACGGTGTTATCGTAGAACCACACCCAGTTCGGATCCATCAGGTTCAGTTTAATCGCGCCTTTGTCGCCGTATATCTCCACGATAAATTCGTCGTTGCTGCCCGTGGCGATCTTGGATACATTGACCGTACCCTGCGCGCCGTTCTTCATTTCCGCAATGATATATGTCGCGTCGTCCACCTGTACGCTGCATGCCTCTCCCCGGTCATTCAGCCTTGTGCCGTGCGCGATCTGCGTTTTCGCATAAAGGCCTTTGTATTCTCCTATCAGGTAGTATAGCATATCCAGCACATGCGAGCCCATATCAAACAGCGTGCCGCCGCAGGCCTGGGCCTTATCGAACTTCCAACCAAACTTTTTTGCCGGGTCTAAATTGCTGGGATGCAGATACGACGCGTTAAAGCTCAGTATCCTACCCAGCCGGCCTTCTTCAATGATCTGCTTCGCCCGCATCACGGAAGCGAAAAACCGGTTCTGGAATACCGTCTGATGCCGGATATCCCGCCCCTTAACCGCGTCCACCATGCGCTGCGCTTGTTCTTCGTTCGCAGCCAACGGTTTTTCGCAGTAGATGTGCATACCGCACTGCGCCGCCTTGAGCACACACTCCGCATGCAGATGGTTCGGCAGGCATATGCTGACCGCATCGATATCATCGTGCCGGAATACTTCGTCGATATCATCTGTCGCGAACTCAAACCCGTAAGCTTCCTTCGCCTTTTGCGCGACAGCGAGCGTGCGGTTGTAAACGCCCGCAAGCCTGATCTTAAACGGCAGATCCTTATAGAAAAATGGCAGTGTGGCATATGCGTAGGTATGGACCTTACCGATAAAGCCCATACCCAGCACCGCCACGGTTATCTCTCTCATTTAAATCAGCATACCGCCGGTAACATCCACGCATGTACCGTTGATAAAGTCCGCCTTGTTTGACGCTAAGAACGCCACCGTATAGCCGACCTCCTGAGCGGTCGATACTCTCCCGGACGGTATACGCTCCACATACGACGCTAAAATTTCAGGTTTGCTGAGCTTGTCTTCGTTGATCGGCGTTCTGACCATACCCGGAATAACGCCGTTTACCACGATGCCGTATTGCGAAAATTCCCTCGCGAGCGCCTTTGTAAGCAGCACAAGCCCGCCTTTCGCGGAAACATAATGCGCGTGCGCTCCGGTATTGACCGCATAGGCGGATTTTGACGTCACGTTGACGACCCTGCCCCTGATACCGGCTTTCTTGTAGTAAGCGCATGCCCTTTTGCTGATGATAAAAGGACCGGTAAGGTCGATATCGATGACCTTTCTCCATTCCTCATCCGACATATCCTCAATCAGCGTCGTCGGCCATATGCCCGCGTTGTTCACGACGATATCGAGGTGGCCGTATTTAGTGATCGCGTTTTCGATCATGGCATCCACGTCTTCAGCCTTTGTCACGTCGGCGTACGCTGCCGAATGATTCCCGCCGAACCGTTCACCCAGCGTTTCGACGAATTTCAGCACGCCCGGTTCGTCCACGATATAGTTTACGATAATATTGGCGCCTTCCTGCGCGAAAACCTCGCAGATACCCGCCCCGAGGCCGGCTCCGCCTCCCGTGACAAGCACGGTTTTTCCTTTTAGTCCAAGATCCATAAATAAGCCTCCTAAATGTATTACAAGCAGTTAATTTCCGGGCAGTATCTTTTCCACGTCCTGATGCGGCCTCGGTATCACATGAACCGATACAAGCTCGCCAACGCGCTTTGCAGCCGCCGCGCCCGCTTCAACGCTCGCTTTTACCGCGCCGACATCACCCCTGACCATCACGGTCACAAGGCCCGACCCGATCTGCTCTTTTCCCATCAGCGTCACGTTGGCCGCTTTGACCATCGCATCCGCAGCTTCGATTGCCCCGACGAGGCCCTTTGTTTCCACCATTCCCAAAGCCTGTTTATCCATATCGATTCACTCCCTTAATATTCGTTTCTGCTGATGACCACGTTACCGCTCGGGCAGACTGCCTTGCACTTGCCGCAGTTGATACAACTGGATTCACCCTCGCCCATAACGATCTTAATACCTTTGCTCGTTCCCATCCTTACCGCACCCGCTGCGAGCATCGCGTCGCATATCTTGCGGTCGTTGATACCGGTGGACGCTTTAACCCTCATGTTGTCACCCACGGTACGCTTCATCAGGCGCACATCCTCCACGGTCGCGCCGCCCGTGCCAAAGCCCGTCGATGTCTTCACGAAATCAGCGCCCGCTCTTTTCGCGATCTCGCAGGCGCGCACTTTTTCTTCATCCGATAAAAGGCACGTTTCGATGATCACTTTAACAAGCGCCTTAGGATGCGCCGCATCCACGACCCCCTTGATGTCTTCATATATGAGGTCATAATCCTTGTCCTTGAGCGCACCTACGTTGATCACCATGTCCACTTCATCGGCGCCGTTTTTAACCGCCTCCATTGCCTCCACAGCCTTGATGAACGGGGTATTCGCGCCAAGAGGGAAACCGATAACGCAGCACGTCTTCACGCCCGAGCCAGCCAATTCTGCCGCCACAAACTTCACATGCGTCGGGTTGATGCATACGCTCGCAAACTGCCACGCCTTCGCTTCGTCGCAGAACTTCTTAACCGTACTCCTTACCGTATCCGGCTTCAGTACGGTATGATCCATGTATTTGGCGTAGGAAGGATCGTAGCTCGGCCCCTTCTTATCCGCTGCGGAGACGCCGGTGCTGACGTTTGCGCCGCCACCGCCTTTGACCTCTTTTAAAACCTCGTTCGTAATCTCTCTTACGATCTGTTCAATATCCATATCCGGCTCCTTCTTTTAATGCATTTCGCGGCCGCCCGTTATATTGAACGCCTGGCCTGTGCAATAGTCCCCAGAAACGGTGAGGAAGAACACGAAATCCACCACGTCTTCCTTCTTGGTCAGCCTTCCCAGCGGTACCTTGGCCGTAAACTTCTTGACGACCTCTTCCCTCTCCAGATGCAGGTTATCGATATAGCCCGCACTCACGCTCGACCATACGCCGGTCGCGTCGGTGATGCCGGGACAAATGGCGTTGATCTTGATGTTGTAAGACGCATACTCGTATGCAAGCGCCTGAGTCAGCACGATCACCGCGCCCTTTGCCGCGCTGTACGGCCCCATCAGCGCCGAACCCGTTTTGCCGGATTTTGAAGCGAAGTTGATGATCCTGCCGTCCTTGTTCTTCTTCATGCTTTCGAGCGCACCCTGTATGCACCAAGCGGTTCCATTGACGTTGACTTTAAACATCTTATCAAAAACCGCTTCATCGTTTTCCTCAAACGGCCTCTGATCCACCACGCCTGCGTTGTTGACGAGCGCGTAGATATCTCCCATCTCGCTCGTGATCTTTTTGAAACAATCAAGCACCGCCTGCCTGCTCGTGATGTTGAGCACGATACCCTTCGCGGTATATCCCTTACCGCAAAGCTCCTGCGCCGATTTTTCCACGAGAGGATCGATATCGATCAATACGACCTTCGCGCCCTCTTCGGCATACTTTTCCGCAATGCTGAAGCCTATGCTCTTCGCGGCTCCCGTTACGACACAAACCTTACCTTTTAAATTGTCAGCATGTAAACTCATTTTTGAATCTCCTCCATTCGTAATAAAAGTCTTATGTTAATCCCCCCAAAAACCTTGCGGCAATTCGGGATTTATGGCCATACCTTAAGATTATATTCCCAGTTCCGATACCGAGGCCTTGATTCCCCGCACCGTTTTTTTCATATCTTCGGCACCGAACAGCATGGAGCCTGCTACCAGCACTTCCGCCCCGCTTACAAGAGCTGTTTTGAAAGTCTTCGCATTGATACCGCCATCCACCTGAATCTCGTACCGATAGCCATACCTCGCTTTATATTCCTTGAGCGTCTTTAACTTCTGATATACGGATTCGATGATGCTTTGCCCGCCGAAACCTACGCACACCGAAACCTGCAGCACGATATCCGCCTCTTCAAGCGCACAGCGTATGGATTCAACCGGGGTCTCGGGCGTCAGCGCTATCCCCGCGAGCTTGCCTTGCTTCTTGATATCCCTCAGCAGCCGGATGTGATGCGGATTGCTTTCTGCATGTATCGTTACAGAGTCCGCGCCCGCATCGATAAAGGGCTGTATCATGGTCTCCGGATTGCTGATCATGAGATGCGCGTCCTTGCGCATTCGCTTATCATTTTTAAATGCTTCCGCCGTACATATTCCGACTGCGATATTGGGTACAAAATGGCCGTCCATGACATCGATATGCAACAGTTCGCATCCCGCTTCATACGCCCTGTCTATGTCGCGCCCGAGATTTAAAAAATCAGCGGATAGTATTGATGCGGATAGTTTCATTTTCTATGTCCTTTACAAATTTCATGACGTTTGTTATTGCACAATAATAATAATATGTATATACACCGTTGTCAATATGCGTGAACAATATTGCACATTTGTTCGCTCGATATTATTATTAAATCCGGCTCAATAAATAGCTTAAGAGATTAGCTGCATATCGAGGCAGCAGTTTCAGATGCTTCTATCTGTAATCCAAGGCACCGGCAGCTGCTTTTTCATCCGTGATCAGCACATCAATATATCTGCCGCGCAGCGCCCCTACGATAATGTCCGCCTTTTTCTCACCGGCTGCAACCCCTATTACGGTTGGTATTCTTTTCAGGTCGTCCAGCGATATCGCCATCATCCTGTCGCTTAAGGACGAATTACAGCGAAGCCCGTT
>CAZLRM010000098.1:0-6272 GCA_964561895.1 uncultured Christensenellaceae bacterium
ACCCGTGTATGCGGGCGGCGGCGACGCGGTGATACAGACGATCGGCATGGGCATCGTTAAAGAGGGTACGATCGGCCTCATCATCGGCACGTCGGGCATCGTATCGATGGCGCTCGACGGCTTCGGTGTCAACACGGGCGGACTTGTGCAGTTCTTCTGTAACAACGACAAGCGCAAATGGCAGGCGTTCGGGTGCCAGCTTTCGTCCGGCGGCTCTATGCAGTGGTTTAAAAACACGTTCTACAGCGGCGAAAACCCGTACCGCGAGATCGACGGCAGCGCGGAGCAAAGCGCGCCGGGCGCGGGCGGCGTAGTATTTTTGCCATACCTCACGGGCGAGCGCTGCCCCCATGCAGACCCGTACGCGCGGGGGTTGTTCTACGGCCTTTCGGTAACGACTACGAAGGGCGATATGGCGCGCGCGGTGATGGAGGGCGTAGTATTCGGCCTGAGGGAGATTTACGAGTTGATACTCTCCAGCAAGCCGGGGATGAAGCCCGCCGATGTTGTGTCGTCGGGAGGCGGCGCGAAGAGCCGCATATGGCGCCAGATACAGGCGGATATCATGGGGCTGCCCGTAAAAACGCTGCAAGGCGCGGCCGAGGGCGGCGCTTACGGTGCGGCGGTGGTGGCCGGAGTCGGCGCGGGGCTGTGGAAGGACATCGAACAGGCGGCACAGATGCTATCGGTGGAGACCGTGACGCAGCCGAACCCGGAAAACGTGGAACGGTATAACAAAATTATAAAGACGTATTCCGGATTGTATCAGGATGTGAAACATCGGTTCAAGGCGGAGTAGTATTCTACATAAACAACGGGCGGCCTCAACCGCCCGTTTTTAGTTGCTTTGCTCTTTTCAGCCTGTTTTACTCAGCCAGCAGCAGCTTTGCCAGAAAGGAATCGCGGCCGAGTATAACGGTCTTGTTTGTGCCGTCCAGCGACGCTTCGAGCGCATCCAGCGCGAGCATGTATTCGAAAAATGAGCGCTTGTCGTCAGTATTGTATGCGCCGGCCAGCATACGCATGTATTCCTGCTCGCCTTCGGCCTCAATCGTTGCGGCCTGCGCTTTGGCGTTGGAGATGATGATGCCGACCTGCTTATCGACGTCGTTGCGGATTACGGACGCTTCGTACTCGCCGTCCGCCGCGTATTTCTCCGACATTTGGTTGCGTTCGGAGATCATGCGCGAATACACAGCCTGCTCGTTTGCCTCGGGAAGATCGAACCTTTTGATCTTGACGTCCACCACTTCGATGCCGTAATTTTCAGCGATTATGTCCACGCTGAGCGAGATGCCGGAATAGATATCGTTTCTCTCCGACGCATCGTCCTCGTTGATGATGTCGTGCTGTTCGAGAGTACCCATGATATTCTTGAGCGCGTTGTAGGTCATCGTATCGAGGCGCTCCTCGGCGACACTGACGCTCCCCAGCGTTTTAAAAAACAGTAAGGGATCTGAAATGCGCCAGAGCACATAGCTGTCCACAGTCATGTTCTGCTTATCGGCGGTTAATACCTCGGACGGCGGTATGTCGTAGAACATGATCGCCTTGGGAAACGCTCTGATTGTGTCCACAAACGGGGTCTTGAAGTAGATCCCGGGGGACTTCTTGGTGTCGATGATCTTCGAGAAACGTACGACGCAGGCGTACTCGTTTTCCTGTACCACATAGAAGCTGGATGTGATGACGATGATGGCGACGATAACGACTACAGCGATTAAAACTCTGATGATTTTTTTCTTCATGTTATTCCACCTCCGTCGTATCCTGCGGTACGCTGCCCGAATTTCCGAAGAAGCTTTCGAGCGGAAGTACCATATCGACGCCGTCTTCCGACGTATTGATGTATACCTTGACGTTCGGCAGTATCTTTGTGATCAGCTCATAGTACATGCGTGACCTTGTTAGCTTTGGGTTGTTGGCATATTCGGCGTACATCGCCTCAAACATCGCAATCTGTTCCGTAGCGTCGTTGATGCGGCTCTGCTTTAAATACTCGGCGTTTTGCAGAAACTGATCGGCCTGCGCCTGCGCGTCGGGAAGCTTGGCGTTTTCATAGGCCTTAGCCTCGTTGACGACGGTTTCGGCACCCTGCTTTGCTGTTTCGACCGCTTTAAACGCGGCGGTCACCTCCTCGGTCGGGGGCTCGCTGTCCTGTATCTTGACGTCGGTGAGCATCAGGCCGATATCGTATGCAGCGAGAACCTCGGTGATCAGCTCCTTCACCTGCTGCTGTATCAGCTCTTTCCCGTTTGTGAGCACCGCATCGACATTTGTTGAGCCGACGACGTTTCTCACCTGGCTCTGGATCAGGTTACGGAGTATCTCCTCGGGCTCGTAGGACGAGAATAAATATTTTTCGGGATCGGAGACCTTGTACTCAACGAAGAATTCCACGTTGACGATGTTGTAATCCCCCGTGATCATCTTGCTTTCGTCGCTGACCAGCGTGTATCCGGTCGGGGATGCAGCATCGGTACGGTAGCCGAGCTCGATCTTCTGATAGACATTCACATCTACCTTGTACGCCTTTTGTATACCGAAAGGCAGCTTAAAATGCATGCCCGCGTCCGTAGTTCCGGTGACCTTGCCAAAGGTCGTGACTACCGCGCGCTGCTTGTCGTCCACCGTATACCAACATGTCGCTGCCGTAATGATCAATACGATGACGACTGCAAGCGTAATGATAATCTTTTTTGCTTTCTTCCAGTCGATTTTCTTTAAACCTACATCCATACTTTTCACCATCCTGATTGTATTGCGTATATGGTATCACAAATAAGGCCGATATGTGAAGTGCATGCGAAAAAGAGGCTGTTTTTTGTTTGTCAGCTGCGGCGCGGCGTGATATGCTAATAGCGGTTTGGAGGGTTTGTGATATGGTCGAAAAAGCAATGGCCTCGCTTTTGCGCGTGGCAGAGGATCGCGGAGCCGTGAGTTTCTCGGCCGCGGCGACAATGAACGGGGAACTGATATTTGAAGGGGCGGCAGGCCTGCGCGATAAGCAGAAAGAGCTGCCGGCTACGCCGGATACCCTATACCGCCTTGCGTCTGTGACCAAGCATATTTCGGCGATCACGCTGATGACGCTTGTTGACGAGGGACGCGCGGGCCTTGATGAAGATATCAGTATCTATTTGGGGTATGCAGTGCGCAACCCGCTCTGGCCGGATGTACCCCTTACGCTTCGGCAGCTGATGACGCACACGAGCAGCCTTACCGATGCGGGTTTTTACGACAGGATATTGGCGGGGGAGCTGCCCGCGTATAAGCTCAGTGAGATATTGAAACGGGGCGGCCCGGCGGACAGCGCGGATAACTGGCTGTCCGATAAGCCCGGTACGCGGTACTGCTACTCCAGCTTTGGCAGCGGTGTAATGGGCGCGGTGGGGGAAAGTATCAGCGGCGTTTCTTTCGCGCAGCTTGTGCGCGAGCGCGTGTTTCTGCCGCTGGGGCTTTTTGACGCGACGCTGGACGCAGACACGCTGGGCGGCGCGGAAACAGCCGTGCCGGACGCTTCGGGCGGCACAGCGGATACGGAGTGGCTGCGTAAATCGCTCGAGAACAAGAAACGGCTTTGCGCGCTGCCGGTGGGCGAGGCCTACAGAGCCGCGCAGGGCAACGCCTACATGCGCGCGCGGGATCTGCTAACCGTCACGCAGCTGCTGATGAACGGCGGCGTTTCAAAGGGCGTGCGCATATTGTCCGAAAGCGCGGTGAAGCAGATGTGTGCGGTGCAGTTTAACGACGGCGTTATTAAGTCGGGGCTGAATTTGCACCACTACGGCCATTTTGCGCCGCAGCGGTTGATCGGGCATTATGGCCGCGCTTTCGGCGCTCAGGCGATATTCATGTTCGACCCGGACAGAAAGGCCGCGGCGGCGGTGCTGTGCAACGGCGCGAATATGAGCCCGGACGGGTTGGGCAACCGTTTCAACACGCTGTTTTGCACGCAGGCGATGCAGGCGCTGTGGAGCGCGTGCTTTCTGCCGGGCTGACGGCAGGGGCAGGGATTGCGAAGGTTTGGGTAAAGTGGTATAATCAGGATGAAGATTATAATCGCAGTCTCTTGGTATCATCGGAATGGAAGGGGATTTATCCATGCGGGAAGTGTATGATTTTTTGAAGCAGTGCGGCACGTATTACCTTGCCACGGCGGAGGGAGACCAGCCGCGCGTGCGCCCGTTCGGCAAGGCGGATATTTTCGAAGGCAGGCTGTACATCCAGACAGGTAAGGTGAAGTCAGTATCGAAGCAGATGCAGGCAAATCCCAAGGTGGAGATATGCGCGTGCAAGGACGGGGAGTGGCTGCGCATTACGGCAACCGCAGTGCGCGATGATCGCATTGAGCCCAAGCGGCACATGCTGGATCAGTACCCGCAGCTGCAAAACCGCTATAAGGCGGATGACGACAATACCGAAGTGCTGTACTTGCAAGATGCCACCGCGACGTTTTGCTCGTTCGCGGGAGAGCCGAGGGTGGTACGGTTTTAGCGGGCCAGCGTAATGGTGATACTCTTGCCGCTGGTGAGTATAGGCATTTGGGCTTAAGCGGGGGTATAGCAAATGGAATTAATGGAGTGGATAAGCATGAAGAAGATAACTTTAGCTATATCTATATCTGCGATATTACTGTTTTGTGGATGCGAAGCAGTCACGGGGGATGAACCCGCTTATAGCGCTGCCGCGCCGCCCTCGCAGACAACTGTGGCGATTATTAAGACGCCGGAACCGACTGCGCCAACCCCGACAGAGATTCCGGGACCGAATGCGGAGACGATAAACTCTTTAATAGAGCGCATGCAAAGCAACAAAGATACGAACTCCGTTGAAGGCTTTACGGGCGAAAGCACTGTAATAGATGCGGCAGATAAAATAAGCGTGAACTATATTACGGGTGCGTCCCTTGCCTATAGATCCAAGCTTTTAGGATATTCCGCCGTTGTTAAATACAATTTCTCATATTCCAACGATATGCTTCCGCTTACATCGATGGTTTTCTATATAATACCCGAACAGAGAAGCGAATATCAAAAGCAATTAAAGAGGTTTGCCAAAAAGCTTAAAGCCGAACTGGGTGATCCCGGAGGAGACTATCCCAATTACCGATGGGAAAGCGACAGCGATAATTACCAGGTAATTTTGTCAAGCGACGGCAGCTTAGCATCGACTGGCATACTTGCTAATGTAAACGTAAGTACGGTTCCATTCAGATATTACGATCTGCCCGATATTTTTCCCGACATAGTCAGCACAGATATAGAAACTATATACAAAAACGAGACGCCGGAGCCGGGGCTTGAAGAATTAACGCGGGACGCTTCTCTATACACTCTGACTTACATAGATAAGGGTATTCCTGTTGGGTTGTTTTTTGAAGTTCGGGGAACCGAAATCAAGCTTTGCAGGGTACAATATGATTACATTTTGCCCGATACCGGGGATGAGGATATGGATAGATGCTTTAAGTCTCTGGGGGACAGCATGGAAGAGATATTCGGCCCCGCGGCTTCAAGAGACGACAGCTCTATAGAATTGACTCAGGGAGACCCGCCTCAGAAGATGAATAAGTTTCATTTGGATATGACCTGGCCGGGTTTGAAGTTAGGCGTCTATTATGTTTATAACAATAGTTCGGACAAGAATTACTATGTAGATATTATCTTCTGGGGACAGTATTTTTCAGCGTAATAAGAAGAGGGAAGATGGCGGAAGCGGTAAACTGCTTCTTGGCAATATGGAATTAATGTGTCTTTCGGCGGTCAGGAAACTTGCAGGACGCTGTCGCGACGTTCAGCTCGTTTACAGCGGAGCCGAGGGTGGTACGGTTTTAATCATTATCGAAAATGTATATTCACTTCGTTGACTCAATCGGGCGGGTCGTATGAAGTCGAGCAATCCGAAACGACGGGCGATTTCAGCGCGGACAGCCTGAGCGGGTTTACGGGTGGCTGAGCAAGAAACCGGGTTTTTTCCGTGTGCAGCCTGCACGCCCAAACGGGTATGCGTTTTTATATAATTGATATGCACAAAAATGCGAAGGGGGAGACGTCATGGGTTTGTATGTTAACCGGCTGAAGGAGATTTTTAAGGAGTTCGTATACTCCGATACATGGAAGGACGCGCACCGGGAGGAGATTCAAAAGCTGGGGCAGGAGATCAGCAGCGCCCATGGCTTTTCGGGTATGCAGACGGTTTACCGCGCTTTTGCGGATACGCTGTTTGACGGCCTTGGCGATATCCAGGCAAGCGTGCTCAGCAGCATGTGG
>CAZLRM010000099.1:0-1530 GCA_964561895.1 uncultured Christensenellaceae bacterium
CCTGCGGCGCGATGCGCTCGCGCTGCCGCTCCTTGCTCAAATCCATCAGCGCGCGGTAAAACCGACGTGCGGCTTCCGCGTTATCCGGATAAGCGAGGCGCGATATCGCGCGCACGATCACCGCGTCCTCGCGCGCCGCATCAAAGACGGGCTTGCCGTAGCGCTGCTTAACCGCCGCAATCTCTCCCGAAACCTTCATGCGCGCCTCAAACAGCGGTGCAAGCTGCGCGTCGATATCGTCAATGCGCACTCTTAGCGGCGCAAGCTCTTGTTCGTACCCCATCACATGTCCCTCTCCAGCATTAAATCGAGCAGCGCGATGCACGCCGCCGCTTCGATGGCCGCCGCCGCACGCGGCACGATGCAGGCATCGTGACGGCCTGTGACTTCTATCGTTTCAGGTTCCATCGTTACGGGATTCACCGTCTGCTGCGGCAGCGATATCGAAGCGGTCGGCTTGACCGCCGCCTCGAACACGATCGGCATACCCGTGGTGATGCCCCCCAGCACGCCGCCGTTGTGGTTGCTCGTGGTTACAATCTTTCCGTCCTTCACCGCGTAGGCATCGTTTGCTTCGCTGCCGCGCAGCGATGCAAAGCCGAATCCCTCGCCGAACGACACCGCCTTGACGGCGGGCACCGCAAACAGTATTGACGAGAGCGCGCTTTCCACCGTGTCCATCATGGGGCTGCCCACGCCTGCGGGCACACCGATGAGCGCGCACTCCACGACGCCGCCCAGAGAATCGCCTTGCGATGCTGCGTCCGCAATCGCCTGCTCCATCGCCTCGCGCCTGCCCTCGTCGATGAGCGGAAAGCGAGAAGCAGCAAGCCTTTGCATAAGCGGTGATGGGATATCCGTCTTGTCAAAAGGCGCATCGGCGATATCCGCGATACGGCGTATATGCGTCGCCGCGGTGATACCCTTCGCTTCGAGTATCTGTGCCGCGACCGCGCCCGCAAACACGAGCGGCGCGGTAAGCCGCCCGGAGAAATGCCCGCCGCCGCGCGGGTCATTGAAGCCGCCGTAGCGCACGAAGCCGGTATAATCCGCGTGACCCGGGCGGTTGATACACCGCCCATAATCCTGCGAGTGCTGCTGCGTGTTGCGGAATATCACAGTAAGCGGCGTACCCGTCGCATGGCCGTCAAAGTAGCCGCCGAGCACCTCAAAGTCATCCGACTCGCGGCGCGGCGTAGACCATCTTTCGCTGCCCGCACGGCGCCTGTTTAGAAACGCGCGCACCTTGTCAAAGCTGATCACCGTGCCGGGCGCGATGCCGTGCATCACGGCTCCGATCATCGCCCCGTGCGATTCCCCGAATATATCGACGATAAAGCGCTTCCCCCATACGCTGCTCATAGCACATTCCCTCCCAGCATTCTCAAGTCTTCGTAAAATTTTGGATAAGATTTGTCGACGCACTGCGCGCCGCGTATTGTAATTCCCTGCTTTGAGGCCGCCCCCGCTATTGCAAACGCCATCGCGATGCGGTGGTCGCCGAAGCTGTCGATTTCGCCGCCCTGAACC
>CAZLRM010000099.1:1630-4914 GCA_964561895.1 uncultured Christensenellaceae bacterium
AAACGCCATCGCGATGCGGTGGTCGCCGAAGCTGTCGATTTCGCCGCCCTGAACCGATCCGCCGTGAATCGTCAGGCTGTCCTGCGTCTCCTCCGTGCGGATGCCGATCGCGCCTAAGTTCTGCGCAAGCGCGCTCAACCGGTCGGACTCCTTGATACGCAGACGCGCTGCGCCCAATATGCGCGTCGTCCCTTGCGCAAGCGCCGCAGCGACAGCCAACGGCGGCACAAGGTCGGGGCATTGCGATACATTGATATCGATACCGTGAATCTGCGACGGGCGGACGATTACCGCATCTTCCTCACATGTGAGGTCGGCGCCCATGCGCGAAAGTATATCAACGATCGCCCTGTCGGGCTGCAGCGAACCGGGCTTCAACCCCATAACGCACATACCGCCCGAAACCGCGCCCGCAATAAGGAAAAACGCGGCCTGAGAATAATCGCCCTCCACCTCAATCTCCTGCGCGTGATATTCCTGTCCGCCGCGTACATGAAACCGGTCGCCCTCGGTCCCTATCTCCACACCGAAACGGCGCAGCATATCGAGCGTCAAATCCACGTACCCGCGCGACTCAAAGCCGCCGATCACATCGACAGAAGAATCCCCGTGCAGCAACGGCAGCGCAAAAAGCAGCCCCGTCACGAACTGCGAGCTTACACGCCCATCCAGCCGGAAGCTGCCGGGTTTTATCGCGCCCGCCACACTCAGCGGCAAATTCGCTTCATACGGTCTTGTATAGGCAATCCCCTGCTCATCAAATATTTGCAAATACGAATCGATGGGCCGCTGCGGCAGCCGCCCGCGCCCGGTAAACGTTCTCTGCCCGTCATATGCGCACGCCACGGGGATCATGAAGCGCAGCGTGGAACCCGATTCCGCGCAGTCAATCACCGCGCCGTTTTGCAGGCGCAGCCCGCCGCGTACCGTAATCGTGCAGCGGTATTCTTCCTCTGCGATCTCCGCTTTACAGCCAAGCCGCGCGCACGCGTCCAAAGTCGCACGGATATCGATCGATAAATCCACGTTGCGGATTACGCTGATTCCCTTGGCAAGCGCAGAGGCGATGATGGCGCGGTGCGCCGCGCTTTTAGAAGGCGGTACGCGCACCGTCCCGGCCAGCGTGCCCGGTAAAACTTTGATATCCATAAAGCTCCCTTTACAGGTAATTGACGATTTCAGAGGGGTTGATGCGGTGTAAAAACGATTCGCCCGGTTTTGACACAAGCACAAGATTCAGCGCTCTGGCGACGTTCTTTTTGTCCACCGCGATACCGCGCAGCAGCTCTCCGCGATCAAACGCACCGATATCATCCGGCAGGCCGTACTTTTGCAGCACCGCCGCGATACGCATTGCGGTTCCTTTTTCGGTCAGCCCCATGCGCTCGCTTGCGCGCGAAACTGCCGCCATGCCCATTGCGACCGCGCGCCCGTGCGACATATCGGCCCTATCATACGCGCAGAGCCGCTCGATGCCATGCCCGATGGTATGCCCGAAATTAAGCAGCATGCGCTCACCCGCGTCGCGCTCGTCCGCTGCGACCACGTCGCGCTTGATGCCGACGCAACGCGCGATGAGTTCTTCCATCTCCGGCGATTCCGCGCACAGCGCAGGAGTTTGCTCTAACTGTATGAACATTCCCGCGTCGCGGATCAGCGCGGTTTTAATCAGCTCCGCCATGCCGTCCGCGAACACCTCCGCAGTCAGCGTACGCAGCGTATCGGTATCGGCGCACACAAACGCGGGATGGTAAAATGCCCCCACGAGGTTCTTGCCCTCGGGCAGGTTGACCGCGGTCTTGCCGCCCACAGAGCTGTCGATCTGCGCGAGCAGCGTCGTGGGAACCTGCACGTATTTTATACCGCGCAGATAAACCGATGCCGTGAAGCCCGCAAGATCCCCCACCACCCCGCCGCCCAAAGCGACGATCACGTCGGAGCGCGTAAAGCTTTCCTGCGCAAGGCCGCTTAGCATCCTTGAAAGCGTCTTAATGCTCTTGGAGCCTTCGCCCGGTCTTACGGAGAAAACGCGGTACTCTGCGCCCGCTTTTTCCATCCCTTCCGATAGCGCCTTGACATAAAGCGTTTCCACATTGCCGTCGGTGATCACCGCGAACCGGCTTTGCGGGAACAGCACGCGCAGCTTTTCGGGCAGAGTTCCCAGCAGCCCCGAGCCGATCTGCACCGGATACCGGTTTGCGCCCGATTGTATCGTGAGCTCTTTCATTGCTTATCCCCCTTGACGGACGTCGCTTCGAGCAGCTTTTGCAGTGTCTCCTCGTCACGCGCCTCTATAGCGCGCTGCAGCGCGTCCAGCGCTTCTTTGAACCGCGCGATGCTTTTCCCGACATATTCTGCGTTTCCGGTCAATAATCCTGCCCAAAGCGCCGCGTTGATATCCGCAACGCGCGTGACCGCTTTGTAGCTGCCGCCCGCGAAGCGTTCGTTTCCCGCGCAGGCGTCTCGCAGCGCAAGCGCGAGAACATGCGGCAGATGGCTCACGTCCGCGATAATCTCGTCATGCTTTACCGCAGTCAGCGTGGGCATATCGGCGCAGCCCAGCGCGTCCTCTAATACCACCGCCCACGCAAGCGCACGGCTGCCCGTCTTTGCTGCAGGCGTCAGTATGAGCGGCGCGTCTTTAAACATTGCCGCATCGGAATATGTATAACCTTGCCTTTCGCTGCCCGCCATCGGGTGCAGGCAGAGCAGCTCATGTTCCGGGGAAAGAGATGCCTCAAGCCGCACAATCACCTCTTTTTTCAACCCGCCCATTTCGGCGAATACTCCGCCCTGCCGGATATACGGTTTTGCGTCCGCATAGAACGCCGCGACCGCGCATGGGGGGAGGCAGCACAGTACAAGGTCGTACATTCCCCCCTGAAGCGCAGCATACCCCGCGCGGATCACGCCGTCCCTCTTCGCGCGCTCCAGCGTCACGCTGTCCGTATCCAGCGCATCCAAATCATCAAAGCCCGCAGCACGCAGCGCTTTCGCGGCGGAACCGCCGATCAGCCCCAGCCCGGCGATCAGTATCCGGTTGCTTCTAAAATCAGCCTCATCCATATCAGACGCTCCTGCCCATCAGCGCGGCCGCGCTGCGCAGTTTTCCCATAAGCGCGCTGAACTTGTCGGGCAGCAGCGACTGCTTACCGTCACTGAACGCCTGGGTAGGATTATCGTGCACCTCTATCATCACACCGTCCGCACCCGCGCATACCGCGGCAATGGCGAGCGGCTCCACCGCCCACCACAGCCCCGTCGCGTGGCTCGGGTCTACGATC
>CAZLRM010000099.1:5014-6211 GCA_964561895.1 uncultured Christensenellaceae bacterium
GGCGAGCGGCTCCACCGCCCACCACAGCCCCGTCGCGTGGCTCGGGTCTACGATCACGGGCAGATGGCTCTGGCGCTTGACGACGGGTACAGCGGAAATATCGAGCGTATTGCGCGTTGCCGTCTCGAATGTACGAATTCCGCGCTCGCAGAGTATCACGTTGGGATTGCCGCCCGACACGACATACTCAGCCGACATCAGCCATTCCTCGATCGTCGCGGAGAGTCCTCGCTTGATCAGCACCGGCTTGCTTGTTTTGCCAAGCTCCTTTAAAAGTGCGAAGTTTTGCATATTGCGCGCGCCTACCTGTATCACGTCCACCATGTCCAAAAACATTTCGATATCGCCGATGCTGATGATCTCGGTCACGATGGGCAGCCCCGTCTCCTTCTTCGCCGTCTGCAGATATTCCAGGCCCTCCTTGCCAAGGCCCTGAAACCGATACGGGTTGGTACGCGGCTTAAAGGCGCCGCCGCGCAGTAAATTCGCGCCCGCAGCTTTCACCTGTTTCGCCACGGATACGATCTGCGCCTCACTCTCCACCGAGCACGGCCCCGCCATCACGGCGAGCTGCCCGTTGCCTATGGAAAAGCCTTTGCCCAGAACGACTGTGCCCTCGGGGTGAAACGCGCGGTTGACTTTTTTATAAGGCTCCTGCACACGCATCACCTTTTTTACCGCCTCGTGCTCCTGTATCGGTTCAGTATCGAGCGCTGAGGTATCTCCGATGAGACCTAGTATGGAGTAGTTGACGCCATCCATCCTCTGGACCTCGAGTGAAAAGTCCCTCTCCAGCGTCTGAACCAGTTCCGTAACCTTTTGCCTGTCCGCGCCCGGCTTTAAAATAATAATCATATTGCTTCTCCCATCCTTCCTTGTTGCTTACATTGTCCGTACTTCCATGCTTCCATTTTCCGTGCTGCCGTCCTTCCCCGTTTGTATAGTTTTTTACCCGTCGTGCGCCGCTTATCTGCACCTCATAATCAAAAAGGGAGCCCGGCTTGAGCTCCCTTCAATTACGTAACTATGTTGTATTATGCAGCTCACGTCGCCGGTTTCCACCGATATTCGTTTAACGTCAAATATCCGAAGCTATAATAGCTCCGGCTGCTAAACGAAAAATATCTGTTTGCGGATAATCCGGCGTCCATTCGCGTCTCCTTACGGGTTTGCACTATTATATGCGGAATATGCCAT
>CAZLRM010000100.1:0-6207 GCA_964561895.1 uncultured Christensenellaceae bacterium
ACCAATGATGCGGCCGCTATGATCGGTGTGCTGGATCAGTGCATCAAGTATAATCGTGCATCCGGTACGATCAGCAATGCCAACGGCATGGCGATCTATTTTCCTTATGGTAAGCTGACAGGGCTCAACTTCATGCTTTCCACGTACGACAAGATCGGTATGGATCTGAAATACCGGGACTGCATCACGCGCTTTGCAAACTTAGAGGCCGGCGGACAGATCGTGACGAGCGGTGACTCCAATCCGTTGAATGCATTGCTCGGCACATCCGGGGGATCAACGGGCACCGATCTGGTTTCGGGCCTCCTCAGTTCGTTCATCGGCGGCGGCGACTTTAGCAGTCTGCTCGGTAAATCGGTGCAGGGAACAGGATGGGTTGATCCCGACCGGTTGATGCGTTCGGTGGATTATTACGAGCAGCATTATCTGGACAATTCTCATATCGTGCTGACTGAAAAGGATGGAGGCCAGGTGCTTTCGCTCTCCGAGGAGGAATGGGGGCTGGTTCAGGATATCTGCCTGAATGTATTTATTGACGACGGGGATGGTTACATTGATCTCGGCCTCGATAATGTATTCGAGTTAGATGATGACGGCAACCTTAAGGTAAATTATGATGGCACATGGCTGGCGATCGATGGCCATGCCGTCAGTTACTACTTTATTTCACAGGATGTGCAGGGCGACGAATATACAATCACCGGTCGGGTTCCAGCCCGGCTTAATGGACAGCTTGTGGACATTATTATCGTGTTCACCAATGAACACCCGGAAGGCGTCATAGCGGGTGCTCGCATTGTGTACAGCGGAGAGACCGATACGGTTGCCAAAGGCCTCGCCGAAATTCAGGAAGGCGACGAGATCGATTTTCTCTGCGACTACTACACCTATGACGGGGAATATAGCAGCAGCTACCTGCTCGGTGAGCAGATGATCGCGGATGAGGAGTTGACGGTGAGCAATATGGGCCTCGGCGACGTGGACTGTATGGTGACGTATCAGCTGACGGACATATATCAAAACACGTACTGGACACCGGCAGTAACGTATTGATCGTATGCAGCCGAAAAAGGCGTTTAATTGCGTTATACTATGAATAACTCTATTGAATTCTGCGTACCAACATGCTAAATTTATGTTGTATAATATATTATTTATGTAGATTATGTAAAAAAACAGGGAGGGTAATTTAATGGCAAGTAAGAAAGCTCCGATTGAACGTAAGTTTGTTTCTGCAAGCAGCGGTAAGGCGGTTCAGCCTAAGGAAAAGGCTGAAGGGGAAGTCAGGAGCGTCCCGGAAGTTACGACCGACGGAAATAACAAGACGCCTAAGGGCCGGGCGACTACGCTGCGCGTAATTGCTGTAATCCTCTGGCTCGCGGCGGTCGGTTTCGAGGTGCTGGCGATCATGGTGCTGAACGGCAGCAAGCTCTTTTTATACAGCATTATAGACAATATGCTGGTATGGCTTATCGTCAGTATCGTGCTTGACCTGATATGTGTTGTTATCGGCTCGCTGCTTTGGAAGAAAGCCAACCGGATCGACCCCGCCTCAGAGAAGAACAAGGTCAAGTTCTTTCTGTGGAACAATATGGGCGTCGTTGCGGCCATTGTTGCATTCGTGCCGTTGATTGTTTTGCTGCTTAAGGATAAGAAGCTGACCGGTAATATGAAGAAGATCGTTACGGTAGTGGCGGCGGTCGCGCTCGTTGTTGCCGTGGGGGCGTCTATCGACTACAATCCCGTTTCGCAGGAGGACCTCGCACAGGCAAAGCAGGAATCGTTGGCCGCGACCGGCGATGGGGTCGTGAACTGGACGCAATGGGGCCATTCATATCACTATGATCCGGACTGCAGGTCTTTGAAAAACTCAGCGACCATCTATCAAGGCTCGATCGAGGAAGCTTTCGAGGCGAACAAGACGGATCCATGCGATTTTTGCGCAGGCGGTGCCGAAGCGAAGCTGGAAGCTGCGGAGAATACCGGGGAATAGTATGTAAAAGGCTCTGCGACTATGTCCAGGGCCTTTTTACATTTCCGTAAGATTGGAAAAGGCCTGATACATTGCTTGGCTGTTTTCCCTTTTCAACAAAATTATATAAGAACGGGAGAAAAGGATATGGCAACATCTAAAAGTTTGGTGGATACGCTGCTGTCTGACAGCAGTGTGAATGTGCTGGGTGAAGCCTCCGGTGCAAAGAAGGAACAAGTACAACAGGTGCTGGCAAACGCTTTGCCGACACTGATCCAGAATATGAAGAAGAACGTCTCCACAAAATCCGGCGAGGAAGCGCTGTCGAAAGCGCTGTCCGACCACGCCAGGACCGATACAAATAACATCGCTTCTTTCCTGAAGAATGTGGATCTGGAGGACGGCGGCAAGATACTGTCGCACATCTTAGGGCAGGACAAAGGAACCCTTGAAACGAGTTCTGCGAAAAAGTCAGGACTTACAGCCAACCAAACTTCAACGATCCTTTCGGCTGCGGCCCCGCTGCTGCTCAGCTTGTTGGGCAAAAAGAAGAAAGACGACGACGAGAGCGAGGGTGGATCCGGCGGACTGCTTGGAGTGTTATCTTCGGTGCTGTTGGGCAACAAGAAGGATGACGAAGACAGTGACGGCGGCCTCGGCGGCGCGTTGGCCACCGGACTCGGATCACTGCTGGGCGGCAAAGACGACGGCAAGAAGGATGAGGATAACGGCCTCGGCGGTATTCTTTTAGGCGGTCTCGGCTCGCTCTTAGGCGGTGAGGAGGATAAAAAGAAGAAAAAAAAGAAGAAAACTTCGACTTCAAAAAAACCCACGGCAAAGAAGACGGGGACAAAGAAGAAGGCTGCTTCAAAAAAGACAAGTAAGAAAAAATAAATAATGCATCTCTAAGAGATAAACCTAAAATTAAGTTTTATAAGGAGGTTGAAGAAAGTGGGAAAGTTCATTGTTCGGGAAACAAAAACGGGGTATATGTTTGACTTGAAAGCATCAAACGGTGAAGTCATTGCGACTTCTGAGGTTTATGCCAGTGAATCCGCATGCTTAAAGGGCGTGGAAAGTTTGAAGAAGAATGGGCCGGCAGCGAATTTAGACGACCTTACTTTAGAAAACGAAGAGAAAGTTGTTAACCCAAAATTTGAAGTTTATCTTGATAAAGCGGGCGAATACCGTTTTCGGCTAAAAGCCCGAAATGGCGAGATTATTGCCGCCTCGGAAGGCTATAAGGAAAAACGCAGCTGCTTAAACGGCATAGAAAGCGTAAGAAAGAATTCCGCAACTTCCGAAATTGAAGACCAGACTGATAAAGCCAAAAATATCAGCGGCGAAAAAAAAGCGGCAGCCTTCGCCCCGATTAAAAAACAAGATAAGAATGTGCAACCACAGGTTGAAAAAGAAGCGGGTAAGATGTCAGCGGACAAATTTGTTAAAGCCAAGGCCGAAGAGATCGCTGCTAAGCTTAAAACCGACAAGGCGCTCGCATCCGATTTTAAAAAAGATCCAGCAAAGACTGTCGAATCGGTTCTTGGAACCAAGCTACCCGACGAACAGATTAAATCAATATTAGTCATCATTAAAGAAAAGTTGGGTATTAAGGAGAAGGGCGGGATAATTGCCGCGATAAAGAGGTTTCTGCATATAAAGTAGCGTGACGCACAAAAAAATTTAAAGGAGCGGTTATTATGGCTATATTGTCAAGGTTTACTGATATTATAAAAGCAAACGTTAATGCCCTGCTGGATAAAATGGAAGACCCGGGCAAGATGATAGACCAGTATCTTCGTGACATGACGGAGGATTTGGCCGAGGTTAAGCGTGAGACCGCCGGTGTTATGGCAGAGGAGACCCGGGCAAAGCGGCTTATGGATGAAAACCAGGCGCAAGTAGAAAAATACAGCGATTTTGCGAAAAAGGCATTGGCTGCGGGTTCTGAGGGAGATGCACGGGTATTCATAGCCAAAAAGCAGGAATTAGAAGCCGTAGGGGCTGGATTGGTCACCGCCTATGCTGTTGCTCACGAGAATGCAGTAAAAATGCGTCAGATACACGATAAACTATCATCTGATGTTCAGGCGCTTGAATCCAGGCGTGAAATGATCAAGGCTAAGGTCGCGGTTGCAAAAACCCAAGAGAAATTAAACGAAGTATCATCTGTCGACACCCAGAGTGCCATGGGAGCGTTTGACAGAATGGAAGACAAGGCAGAGCGGATGCTTGACGAAGCGACAGCAATGTCCGAGCTCAACAAGGAGCCGATTGATGAAGCCCGCGCTCTTGAAGAAAAGTATTCGTCCAAAGGGACCGCGTCCGTTGACGAAGAGCTTGCAAGGATGAAAAGCGAAATGAAATTATGAGGTATTCATATTAAAGCCCTGCCATGGTGACGTAACGTTTTGTAAAACAACCGGGGTATGTTGTTTTACTTAAATAATATTATTGGAGGATATAAAATGAAGACTGTACTCTATGTAATTGCGTTGGTTGCCGGATTCGCCGGGATAGTCGGGACTTTTATTTCGATACCGTTCATATCTGACTATTCCAAATATCTGGTTATGGGCGGATTTGTGTTGTTGGCTATTGGCTATATGACAAAACGTAAATAGTATAAGTTTCGTGTTAATCAAGAGGAAGATGTAGTGTACAAAGGCTGACCATGTGCGTCGGAGGCTATCGCTGAAAAATTAATTTTGGAGGTTATTGTAATGGCTACAGTTGAACAATTGGTGAAGCAGTACGAAACCGATAAGGTACTTCAGAAAGAGGTGGCCGATATTCTTGCCGATGGTAAGGTGAGTATCAACGAATTCTTTACCTTCGCACGCAAGCACGATGTTGAAATCACTCTTGCAGACTTGCCCAAATATATGGAGGAAGCAAAAAAGCTTGGATTTATAAAATAGTCAATCAATACTTATGTATAACACAAGAGGTTGAGACAATCGGCCGCTTGCAGATTGCCAATTCAGTGCAATTAGTTTTTGTTTTGCGCTTTATCAGACTGCTGCTAAATGAGTAAACCTCCGTTGTCAGATAGAACAAACAACGGGGGTTTTTTAATAATGCCAAGAAGAAAAAGGTCTATTGGAGCAACGGACCAACGCGGGATCAGAAATGTACTACAGCGGAAAAAGAAGAGTGGGTTGTATTACCATGAGCGAACCCTCTGTGCCGAGCAGCAAATCAATGAAACGGACGAAATGGAAGAACAAACCGAAAGATGACCATTATTACGCAGAGATCAGAATGGAACGCTTTATCAAGGACGTTTTTGAATGAAAAATAAGCTGTTTTGAATTTTTAATGGGTAAAACAAAGATTCAAACACGTCTATAAAATAAAAACCCCGCAAACATGACTGTTTAAAGGGGTTTTCTATGGCAAAGGACACGAGTTTGATACAAAATGCACCCTGTAGCCTTGCTGCCGTTTGCCGAGTGAACACCCTCGAATTTTCCCGTTTGTTCCGTTTGCCGTGTGAACACGCTCTTTACATTGTAGCAAGCATCTGTGAATATCCATCACAAATAAATAATGCTGCCTCTTTGGAATCTTCCTAATCAGTAATGGTGTGCAGGATGCATTTGGTGTGTGCAAATGTTGAAGTCGGGATTATCCGGCTTTTGCAAAAAAACAGAGAGTTTTTTTAAAGATTATTGACATATGCCCGAAACTGGGTATAATAAGAATTGAAAGCGACATATGCCGGAAACCATAAGGAGGTTAATGTTATGCCAAGGAGAGATGGAACTGGCCCGATGGGTGCAGGATCAATGACCGGAAGAGGATTAGGCTCATGCGCGGGCGCTAACGCAGTTAAATATGGTGCTGGTCCTGGACTGGGATTAGGACTTGCCTGCAGGCGTGGTTTTGGACGTGGTTTCGGAAGAGGTTTTACTGCAAATCAGAACTCCTCCAAAACACAAAAAGAGCTGCTCCAAGAACAAAAGGACGTGCTGAAAAGCCGACTTGATGTCATTGATAAGC
This sequence comes from uncultured Christensenellaceae bacterium, assembly GCA_964561895.1. Classification (GTDB taxonomy): domain Bacteria; phylum Bacillota; class Clostridia; order Christensenellales; family SZUA-584; genus JAEWCC01. The sequence goes on from CAZLRM010000100.1 coordinate 5,978, forward strand.
AGTTAGAAAATTTGTGAGAGCAACAGAAGTAACCGGAGGACGCTCTGGTTATTTCTGTCGTTAAGTGAGGTGAGATTATATGCCAAGGCCTCGAAAATGGAGAAAAGTATGCTGTCTTCCCGAAAGCAATCGTTTCGGGCCTCTTGACTCTCCTGCGGATGCAGTGAACACAGTTAATATGACCGTTGATGAGTATGAGACTATAAGACTAATTGATTTGGATGGATTCA
>CAZLRM010000101.1:0-6189 GCA_964561895.1 uncultured Christensenellaceae bacterium
AGAAGGTGAAGGAGCGCACCGCGGGCATCAACGCGGGGCTGGAATCCAGCATATCGGGCGCGCGCGTCGCCAAGGCGTTCACAAACGAAGCGTACGAGATCGACAAGTTTATGGAGAGCAATGAACATTTTAAAACGAGCAAGGGCGATTTCTATTCCGCGATGGGTATTTTCGTAAGCGGCATGGGCTTTTTCACGAACCTTTTCAACATCGCGGTGATCGCGATGGGCGGATACCTCATCATGAAGGGCGGCTTTGATTACGTGGGGCTTGTGACGTTCACGCTCTATGTGGGCGTGTTTTTGCAGCCCATCCGCCGCCTCACGGCGTTCATGGAGGGCTTCACCTCCGGCGCGGCCGGTTTCAAGCGCTTCCGTGAGATCATGTCCGAGCAGCCCGATATCACCGACAAGCCGGGCGCTGTGGACCTCATGGGCGTACGCGGCGACATCGAGTTTGACAACGTGAGCTTTGCCTACAACGATTTTGCCAATGTGCTTTCCGGCATCAGTCTCACCATCGGCGCGGGCAGAACGCTTGCGCTCGTTGGGCCTTCGGGCGGCGGCAAGACGACGCTGTGCCATCTGATACCGCGTTTTTACGAAACCACGGGCGGCAGCATATTGATCGACGGGCACGATATCAAGGACGTTACGCTGCTCTCGCTGCGGCAGAATGTCGGCATCGTATCGCAGGATGTGTTTCTGTTCGCAGGCACGGTGAAGGAGAACATACGCTACGGGCGCGTGGACGCAACCGACGAAGAGATCGAGGAAGCCGCGAAGCGCGCCGAGATACACGACATCATCATGGAGATGGAAAACGGCTACGACACGCAGGTGGGCGAGCGCGGCGTGCGCCTTTCGGGCGGGCAGAAGCAGCGCATATCGATCGCGCGCATATTCCTCAAAAACCCGCCGATACTCATACTCGACGAGGCGACCTCTGCGCTCGATACCATCACAGAAGCGAAGATTCAGCAAAGCTTTGAGGAACTGAGCCGCGGCAGGACGACGCTCGTGATCGCGCACCGGCTGTCCACGGTCAAAAACGTCGACGAGATCATCGTAATCGGCGAGGAGGGAGTATTAGAGCGCGGCACGCACAGCGCGTTGTTGGCGCGCGGCGGGGAATACGCGGCACTGTGGAGCAGCCAGTTCAAGGAGTAACAGGCGCGAAGACGCGCAGGTATGCGGTTTCAGGCGGGACGTGCGGGATACTCACCGGGGCACTTGCCCGTCCCCTGCGGGGCGGTTTAAAGTATGATTGATATCCGCGTCTTCACGATCTATCCCAGCAGATAATTGAGCGACCAGACCATTCCGAACTTATCCTCCACGACGCCGTGCAGCGCGTTCCAGTCGGTCTTCTGAACGTCAAAACGTACGCCGCCGCCTTCTTTGAGCGCGTCGAATTTATAGCGCAGTTCCTGCTCCGTATCCATATCGAGCACGAGCACGACGCTGCCGTATACCGGCTTTTCGTAATGGAACAGATCGTGAAAATACAACACGCAGCCAGGCATGATGTGCAGCTCCGCGTGCATAATTTCTCCTGAAGGCGCGGTCACAACCCCGCGCACTTCCCCGCCGAACACGGATTGATAGAACGGCAGCCTTTCCGCGCACTTCTCCAGTACGATATCGGGCGTAATCTTTTTCATGGCGAACCCCTTTGCTTTTTGGTTAGTTTGACCCCGCAAAAAAGGATTATGCAGCGGCAGGACTGGCGCTAATGCGCGGCATGCCGTATAATGCAAAAGGCGCGTGGTACGTGACCGTATCCTTCCACGCCAAGAAACACCCTTCCGGCGGCATCCACGCCGGTGAACCTCATGCTTTTTTGGAGGATAAACCATGCTTAACAAGGCGGTACGGTTCATTATACTCGCGGTACTCGCGGGCGCGACCATCATGGCGGTATTCTTTATCGCGCGGCTGCTCATCAAGCTGCTCGTCATCGGCGCGGTGGTGCTGGCAGTACTCGCGCTCGTGCGGGCGTGGAACAGGGGAGCTTCCAACGGCTGAAGCCCGCGCCGCTGTTCATCGCCATCATGCCGGGGCCGCCCGCGGCCTCCTTGGGCGTATATGAAAATATGCACGCGGCTCAAGGCGACAAGGGTGGTGCCGGGGATAGAGTAGAGAGATTGAACAGTGTAGAAAAGGCTATGAAAAAGACTATAATATAAGTTAAAAATCAGGTAATTTTTTTATTTCTAGGTCTTCATCAGAAGGCTGAGATATGTCAAGCATACTATTTGAGTAGAAACATTTTGGATAATCACTGTTCCAATGCATGGGGAATCCAAATGCTTTTTTACGTAGATATAGTAACAAAACGAGCAGTGAAGCTACGGAGGATATAGAGTTACCCAAAGATGCTTTTAAAAAATAGGAATGTCTGTAATGCTTGATAAGCTGATAGTCGCTCCACCATGTCGGTGAATGATAATTTGGTTTTATAAGCCACCCATCCCATTGCGATATGTATTCTTGAATTGTATTTACATATATTTCGGTTGTTGGTAACTTCGGAAATTCAGATAATACTATATTGGCATACTTATCTATCTTACCATCTTTCGTTTGCGCGTCCGTAAAATTACAGGTTGGCTTAATTTCCTTACAGAGCAAACGACAAATTGTATCTATTTCGGCACATGCAACTAAAATAATACGAGCAAATTCAGATGAATATACATTCAAATTCTCTTTACAATGTTGTACATAACGATCTGTCTTTTTTAGATCGTCATCTATTATTAAAAAATACTTCCAGTATGTTTCAAATTCTTTTTCCTGCATATTAGTACCTGAACCTCGGTTACTTATATTGAAGAATTATTTAATAGATTGTTTTTTCTCCTCGTATTTCTACCATATTTCGCCCAAATATGCAACCTTTCGGCATAAATGCGCGCGGAGCGGGAGCGGAGGGCGCGGCATGGACGGGCGTCATACCCACAGGGCACTTTAGGACGCCCTTACAAGTGTGCGGTTATATAGCCTCCCCTGCAAGGGGAGGTGGATGCCGCAGGCAGACGGAAGGGTGAACGGGAGCGCCGAAGCATTGATATTGATCATAACTCAGCAGGAACATAAATAAATACGCGTATAATCCGGCCTTTTACCGCCGCCTTTCAAGCGTATACTGCGTTTTACTTCCCCTTGACGAAACATTGTATGAAAGCGAGCGAGGCAGTGATTGAAGCGAGTGAGTAAACAGCACGTTTCATCAAGGCAGAATCTGTTTATTATTATTTGATAAAACATCCCGGAGCGCATATGGAAGAAAAACGAAATTTCTCCATGCTGAACTTGATCATACTGCTGCTGGCAATCGCTGTGCTGGTGTTCCTTGTAATGCCCGGTATCGCTTCTATATTCGGCCGGGCGCAATCTGCCGCAGACAGTGAAAACCTTTATTTGCTCAACTATTCCACCGATATCTATTGCATTACTTATAATGTTTCCGACGCCGAGTTTTCAGGGCTGGGCAGCAATGAAGCGCGTATGCAGGCACTTATGGACGCGCGGCTGATTGAAACCGTCCCTGAGCCGATGCAAAAAGGCGCTTCCTTCAGCTGGAGTTTCGACAGTAAAGAATGGGTACTTTATCTTAACGGAGAGGCCGCTCCGCTCACCGAGCTGGGCAGTACAATTGATGAGATATCATCTGAGATGATGACGCTTGAGCTTAAGCTCTATGCCTCAACGGGCTCATACGGCCGAAGCTGGGGGGACTACGCTTATACCGATATCGGCCTTGACCCGGCCGAGTGGAAAAACGCGGTCGGCCACATCATCTATACACCGCAAGGTTCATCAATCGCGGTGAACCCCGAAAAGGGCTATACTTTCCTCGTTGAAGACATGACGGGATCTGTGCAAGTATTGCCCGCCTCCTACAACTGGAGCCTCTTGTGCGCATGCGAAAGCGGCACGTGGTATTTTCATACCATCGAGGCTGATAACGAGATAAACATCGCCACGCTGCAGATCATACCAAGCTGACCGCCGCAGGCATTTGCCGGATACAGCTTCCCGCATAATAGAAAGCGCCGTCCGGGCGAGTCAAACCCCATAAACGGCGCTTTGTTTTTCTTCGTATTTCCCTGCCCTGCTATATCGCCTTTTTCCTTGCCATGTTGGCAATCGCGAGGCCATAGAACAGTACCGCGCTGGCGGCGAGAAACAGTATGCTAATGAGAGGCGTTACGGAAAAATCACCGAGCTTGAACGTTACGCCCATCATTTCGTTGAAACTGCTTACCATTCCTTCAGGCGCGCCTGCAAAAACATCCGCGGCGGGAGACTGCATCATGATTTGGCGCAGCAGCGCCGCCGCATGCGAAATGGGGAACGCTTTCACGACCGTCTGCACAGCCTCGGGCAGCTGCCCGATGGGCAGGTAGATTCCCGCGATAAAGCCGGCCAATGTGCCCACGATGGTGCTGACAGCCGTGTACCCGTTCCGGCTTTTAAAAAAGGACACGATCCATCCCATCATCGCGGTGCTCGAAAACGTGGAGAGCAGAATAACGCCCAACACTTTGAGCAGCTCTGCCATGCTGAGCAGTTTGCCGCCATAAAGTAAAATATAAACTTCGGAAAGCACCAGTGCGACCGCGCTCATGATGAGGCCGATGACCAGCACGCTTAGCAGATACCCCATCGTAATATCGCGCCTTTTAACCGGCGCGGCGTAAAAGTCTTTGGCGATTTTATCGGCGCGGTCTTCCACCATGATGCCGAAAGCACCCAATGAGGTGGTCATGGACGTCACCGCCAGCAGCCCGCCGATCAGCCAGCTGTCGATCAGAAACCGGCCGCTTTCCTTCGGCAGCTGCCCCATCCACACATCGCCGAGAAACAGCGCGTACAGCCCGATGATAATAAACACGGCCAGCAGCGAGTAGAGCACGGCGGCTCTGTCCCGAAAGAACACCTTCAGATTTCTTTTTATCAAGATTGTCATTCGCGTATCTCCTTTCCGGTAATCTGCAGAAAAGCGTCGTCCATCGTTCCCTGAGTCACCTCAAAGCCGCTGATATATTCCCGGCATTGATCGAGTATGGGCAGGGCGGACATTGTGGACGGCAGGCGCACAACCAAGTGATTCCCCTCCGTCTGATATTTTTGCCCGGCTTTATCGAGCAAAGCGCGCAGTGCTTCCTCATCCCGGCTAATAATGTGCAGCAGATCCTGCGCGTACTGCGACTTTAATTCAGCGGGCGTACCCTTTGCGGCAATCTCTCCGTCGTCAATCACGATCACATAATCTGAGCCCGCCGCTTCCTCCATATAGTGCGTGGTCAAAAATATGGTCATGCCTTTCTCTTCCTTCAGATTCTGAATCATGTTCCATACGTTCTTTCTCGTCTGAGGGTCAAGGCCCGTCGTGGGTTCGTCAAGGAAGAGTATTTTAGGTGTACTGACCAAAGCCCGCGCGATATCTGCACGCCGTTTCTGTCCGCCCGAAAGCTTGCCGTACGGGCGGTCGATAAAACCCATCACGTCCGTCGCCACCGCCGCGTTTCTCACCGCCTGCGATATCTCCCGCCTGCTGCGGTTATACAGACCCGCGCGATACGAGAGGTTCTCGCGCACCGTGAGCAGCGCATCAAGCACGCTGTGCTGAAACACGACCCCAATATTTTTGCGGATCTGATCATCCTCGCGTCCCAGCGCGCAGCCGCATACAGTCGCCTCCCCTTCGTCGAGCGGCAGCAGCGAACAGAGGATATCGATCGTCGTGGATTTTCCGGCGCCGTTCGGCCCCAAAAAGGCAAAAAGCTTTCCCGTCTCCACATAGAAACTGATGCCCTTGACAGCCTTTACTTCCCCATAGCTCTTCTTTAGGTTTTTCACCTCGATGATCTTTCCCATTTTAAAATCTCCTTTCGGGATTACCTTAGCATAAACCGCCAAAGAAACACAACGGCGCACGAGCATGATGCAAATTCGGCAGCGCAAGGCGTAAAAAAACAGCGGCAAGCTGTTCTAAGCGCGCCACCCAGTTTGCTACAAAGTCTTATGCTTGGATATAAACTAAAAAGCCCTTGTGGATTCCACATAGTAACATGCCTTTCTACAAGGCCGCCCTTGAGAAAGGCAATAATTAAGATGGGTAATGCACATTAAAACCGCTGGCAAACGAAGTTTGTCAGCGGTCTGAGCGGCAAGTTGC
>CAZLRM010000102.1:0-6169 GCA_964561895.1 uncultured Christensenellaceae bacterium
TCTGATTTGCGGCGGCCAATTGCTTAGAGACAGGCTGCTGCAGCCATTTTCTCCATCCCGCGGGGTTTGCCTTATATTCGCGGTAAGAATATTCGGCTAATCGCATCTTTTCATTCTGGCTGAGCGCTTTAAAGGCGGCCAAGCCCCTGCGTTCCGTCTCATCCGCTGCCGCAAGCGGCTGTTTTTCATAGTACGGAGTGCTCCTGCGAAAGTATTTTCTCTCCAAGTCGATATGGTAGAATACGGGCTCGCTCGTCATCTGGTAGCTCTCGCCGGAGAAATATAGGTACGGGTCGTTCTCCTTCAGCCACCGCAGGTAAGCTTCATAGCGTTTTTGACCGTTATCCGCATCCGCTTCCGTTATATTCAGCAGGCCGCACGCGAGCTTAATATCCGGCTCATTTTCGGAGCGAATGCGCCGCGCAATCAGCTTCAATGCCTGCGGCTTTTTGATCTGAAACACCGCCCATATCAGATAATGAATGTTGCGGCCTTTGCGGTTGCGGTTAAACATCAGGTCCACTGCAGTCTCCAAAGCTTTCTCATCTTTGTATACGGCCAGCAGCACCGACGCCGCAATATCGAGCGCTTCGTCATAGCCGCTGCCCAGGCTATCCTCACCGCTGCCCGAACCCAGCATCCACTGAAGCGCAGAGCGCACCTCTGGCCGCGGCTTTGAAAGCACGTCAGCCTCCCCGCTCACAGCGCTTCGCCAGCGGATGGAATCAGCGATTCTTTGTGCCATCGCGGCACGCGGTCTTAAATATTTCTCCATCTCAAACGCTTTGATCTGCGGCAGCAGTAAAAACAAGCAGGAAAATGTGAGCCGCTGATCGCTCAGCAGCAAAACCGCCCGGCGTTTGTCATTTTGGCATACTTCGCCGAATGCAGCTATGCACTTTTCGTTCCCTTCGCCAAGCCTCACCCTGTCCAAAGATCCGTAACCGCCCGTATAGTTTGCCGCCATAAGGATTCTCCCGTTTCCGCCCTTTTCCATATCATATTAACGCAGCGCCTGTTTTGCTATTGATTGCGGAGCTGCTCAACAAGATTCTCTCACGCGCTGACAGCCTGACAAACGCCGGCAGAAATAAAAAAGAGAGGCTTTTCAGCACTCTCCTAAATGCTATTATTTTTAATCCAGGTCGCTCTGCATCGATTTATAGTCGTAATACGTGCCGCTGACTCTCTCGATGCCGGTGCCGCTTTCGGACATCTTATAATTGCCCTTGTACATCTGTATACCTTCCGGCGTAATAAACGTAACGCCAAAGGCAATCGTTTCACCCTCCACGGTATCAATATCAAGCTGCATCTCCCTGTTAGAATCCAGCTTTCTGTCAAGGTCGCTTTGGTCAGGCAAAGCGATTAAAAGCGCCGCCACATTCTCGCACTTAAGATCGGATGCGTAAATCGCGCTGTCCCCCGCGACGGTAAAGTAGAACTTCTGCGCTGTAACGACCCTTGCGGACATGCTGCCATATTCCAGCCTTCTGGATTTAGACCCGTCGAGGCTGATCCTCGTGGTATACCACCTCCGGTTGCCGTTCTCGTCGAGGTCCGCATAACTCGAATCGAGATAGATGTAATCCCCGATGATATCAAAACCGAATCCGCGCAGCCCCAGATTCTCATCGATGCCGTCTTCGCTTTTACGGTGCAACGGTGCATCCTCGCCGTAATTGACTGTCGCGGCGTCTTCCTCATTGAGATAATATGTCCATCCGTTCACCGTCACGGCGCCTTCATCAGGGCTTGCCGCCGATGCCGATACATCCGCAACATCGGGTGCGGTGGTGGGAATCGGCGCGCCGCTTGGGGACGGCAAAGGCGTTGGGGATGCCGCACCAGTCGAAACCTCTTTGGAACAGCCTCCCGCTAATGCCGCAATCAGCGCCGCGGCAATCAACACCATCGTTCGTTTTCTCATTTTTAAAACATGATCCTTCATATTAATGCAGCAATCCAACCTCAATCCACTTTACCCGAAGAGAGGTACGCTGCCAGCTTATCGGCGCTGCTAAAGGCCTCCATAATGCAAGCCTGATGCGCTTCGTCCACGCGCCCGCTCTCGTGTACCTTGCTACCCCTGAAATGCAGGCAGACTTGGCCGTCCATGCCGTTATCGCTGATCGGATCGGTATTATGCACGTATCCCATAAGCCCGGCGGCGTAATATTTCCCGTCATATTTCACCCATACCGGCCTGCGGGAGTTATCAAGCTCTCCTCCCCAGGCTTTGGTCATCTTCTCCGTGTCGTCTTTCGTCATCGGGCACACGTCGGCATGCCAGTGGGCGGTGATATCCCCGAAGCGTTCCATGTTCCAATGGATCCCCGAACGGACGTCGATTACTTCGAATGAAATGCCTTTTTTCATGATGCTCTGCATACCTTTATTTTTCTCCGTATCGAACCAGTCCACCAGCCACACCCTGCCGCTTTGCTGCGGCTTCTGCACTTCCATATCGGTTCTGTAATTGTTCCACAGCTTCATCACATTCGAAGAGCCAAACAGCAGCAGCAGCGTCTGTTCTCCGGCAACGCCGTCCGCATTGAGGTAGAGCGCTTGCTGAAACTTTTTTACCGCAGCTTTCGTCGCGTTGCCGTATACGCCATTCGCGGCGAGGTGGAAATACCCTTTCTTTCGCAGCGCCACCTGCAGCGTCGTTACTGCCTGTCCCCTCATCCCGGGATGAACCGCAGTTACCGTCCTGTCAGACGGCATATTGTAGCTGACAAAATCCCCGCGGACATAGCCGGTTTTGCCCTGATAATCGATTTTAACCCAGTGATCCTGCATGCTGTAGGCGGTAACGACCACACCGCCCCTCATGGACGTGACGACATCCCCGGTTGTGCTGGGAATGCTGCGCAGATTCACATTGGAACTGTTGAGGGTCGCTTTCAGGTTCAGCGGTATGATATCGTACTTATGCACGCAGCTTTGCGGCACAAACCCTCTTGCCGAACCCGATTTGATTTGATACATACTGCCGTATGTGCCGGTAACCGTCACCTGTGTTTCAGCCTTAAGCGTTGCCACCACATCGCTTACCGTGTCGGCCTGCTTCCGCATCTTGGCCTCTTCAATCATCACGGCGGCATCGCTGAGGCCGGTCACTAATACGTCAATGAAATCCGCACGGACATAACCCGTAACGGTTTGATATTTAATACGATACCAGCCTTTGCTCCCGCTGTCCAAAACGCTTACGGAATCGCCTTGGTTCATTGCAGCAAGTATGGCCGAAGCCGTGGAGGGCTGCTCTCTCAAATTCGTGCTTGGCGTATTGACCGTCCCGGTACCCGCCGCAGACGCGCCCGCAGCAGGAGCACCAAAAACAAATACCGAAAAAACAAGAAAGGCTGCGCATATTACAAAAATGTATTTGCGTATTTTTATAACCATACAATACCCTGCCGGCTGTTCCGTGTTTTTATCGGAACAAACCAAATCATTTTGCATAACCGCTGCAGTTTCAAGCAATTGCATAAATTTAATATGCGTTGCGGCTTGTCCATATTATAGTATCTGTGCGGCATGTTGTCAAAAACAAAACTTTGCAGCAGAAGATATGCGTAAGCCAAATCAGGTGTCATGCGGAAATAATACTGAGATCATACCTTGATCCTGTCTTCAACGCAAAACCGGCACGGCAATTCGTTGTTTGAATAAATCTGATTAGGATAATGATAAGGAGCATAAGATTGAAAATGATTTTTTAAGCCTTCTTCTACGCGGCTTACTATATCTTATTTTTCGAAAGCGACGCTAAGCTCTATGGTATTTTCATCCGCTATGAGTTCGACACACAGAACCTGATTGGAACTCATCTTAATGGTAATATTTTCGCCATACAACAGCGTGGGCGTCGATATTTCCATATGAATGCCCGAATCGGAAAACGATGTCGCCGCGCCTGCGGTCAGCATGTTGGCGAGCTCCGATAAAGCGCTGTTTGCCAAATCGTCCAGTTCATCAATCGGCATCCCCATCATCATGGAAGCGATTTTTTTTGCGCTCTCAAAATTGATGCTGTAAACGACGTTGCCTTTGATTGCGCCTACTATTCCGACGATGATATTTACACCTGTATTGATGAGTTCCTGGCCTTTCACATTCAGTATACCCTTTTGCAGGTTCTCAAACTGCAGCTGGGGCATAATGGATTCAAAGGACTCCACAAACGGATCGATATATTTGGCATCCATTATTCCTCACCCCTTTGAAAACCAGCGTTCATATATAAATCACCAAAGGCGGTTGTTGCGTATACGGTAGTCGTATTAAAACCGGGAGCCGATATGAACACGCTGTCCCCATGCAATACCGACGGAGGTGAAACGCGCAGACCCAGCGCTTTATTTTTTCTGTTCAATATGGAACAGGCGTTTCCGGAAATGATGTTTGCCAATTCGCCGAGAACACCCATCATTTCGTCGTTGTTCTTGGGGGCTCTTTTAAGCATGGCTGCCGACAGGCTTTTTGCTGTTTTAATGGATAGATCCAGCAGCATCCTTCCGGAAAACCTGCCGATAATTCCGACGATCACAGTCATCCCGGCCGATATGTGATCCTGATCGCTGCAATACTCATCTTTATATTCCGGGATGGTTTTGGTCATGCGGTTCAGCCCGTCCATAAGAGCTTCCTTAAATACCGCAGCGTATTCCTGTCTTAAAAAGCAATACAGCTCTTCCGAAGCCATGATACGCTTGATCGCTGTAATCAGCTCATCAGCTTCCACGGGTTTTTGTATATATGCGGATACCTTGTTCTCCTTCGCGGTTTTAACAAGCTCGTCATCCATCATGGAGCTGATCACGATCACTTTGATATTCGGATCGATTTCGTGGACCGCACGCGTACACTCCAAACCGTCCGTACCGGGAATCGTCATGTCCATTGTGACCAAGGTCGGCTTTTTTTCTTTAACCACTTTCTTCACTTCTTCAAGAGAGCCGGCTTCCCCGACCACATTGAAACCGTTTTCCTCCAGTATACCCCTGATAAACGCGACAGAGAAAGCGGAATCGTCCACGATGACGATGCTGATATCTTTCATAACGATCTCCCTCATATGGTTTCATCGCATTAAAACTATTGTGCGCTTGGAATAATAACCACTACTGATTATATCGAAGTATTGAAATCATAACTTTAATACACACCGCAGCGCTGCATGTCTATTTTCAGGCTGAACGCTCATCGTCCGCAGACGGGCGGTGTTGATTCCGGCTGCAAATTTATCAGTCGGGCTTATAACTACGTTTTAACCAGGAATAGGTACGGCTCGCGTCGCCTGTCCGCCTTGCAGTAAATCACAGTGCTCTCGTCCTTCCTTTAAGCTGTATCTTTTCCAGTATGACGCTGGTACTGATTCTCACCGTACGCTCGCTTAAAAGAGATGATCGGATTTTCCCCTGTTGCTGATCAGGTACAAACAGTGCCCCCGGCGATCCTTTTACTCAGATATGTCTTTCATTTTTCGGGCGAACTCCGACGCGTCTGCCATGTCCCCGGAGTCTGGCCTGCCTTTATTGAATCCTCCCCATAGTTTTAAAAAGCTGTTCGTATTCCAACCCGCACAGCTAAATTCCCCAATGATCTCATATCCTTTGGACAGCAGTATTTTGCGAAGGGCAGTATGATCTTTGAGCATCTTATCGCTCAGCATCAATTCATCTTTTCCAATAACGCGGGGCATACCGTCGGTAGAGAAAAGAAAAGCCTTTTTACCGTTAACGGGCAGCAAGCTCTCGGCAAGCTTAAGCAGCGAAACATGATGCTTCGCGTCATATATCCCCGAGCCGAAGCCGATCAAGTCATACTCAGGCAGTTCCCTCAAGGTTGCCTGCTTCGGATCTACAATCCGCGCTCCGAGTACCTCACCAATACACTTTGCGATTTTTACCGTGTTCCCGTGGTGTATTGAGCACGCAATAACTAACGCTTTTTTCATACTTCCCCCGCCTTCATAATCTTATTTTTTTACTGCTTCCTTAGCCATAGGGGCATTGGTGAATCCGCCTCGCCCCTTACATCTGCATAGACGTAACAGACTGAAGATTATTGCGTTGATAAGTAAATATCCTTTAATTTATGAAAATTATAATGCTTTTAACGCTCGCTTCAATCCCGCGCAGCTTCCGGTTCGCGTCCGCTG
>CAZLRM010000103.1:0-6154 GCA_964561895.1 uncultured Christensenellaceae bacterium
CTCTCCACGATGCCTTCCGCCGCGATACGCCCCGCCTTTTTAGCCGCCGAGGCAAGGCCCTTTTCTCTCAATATGACGATGGCCTTCTCCATGTCGCCGTCCGCGTCGGTCAGCGCCTTTTTGCAGTCCATCATGCCCGCGCCGGTTTTCTCTCGCAGCGCTTTTACATCACTCGCCTGTATCATTAATCATGTACTCCTTGAAATCTTATTCTGTCGTTTCCTCTGCCGACATTTCGGCGAGGTCGATCAATTCTTCCGCCGCTTCTTCCTCTTCTGCCGCAACCACAGCCGGAACCGCGTCGGGATCGGTCAGCTGCTCACCCTGCTTGGCTTCGAGGCATGCATCGGCCATCTTGGACGCTAAAAGCTTGACAGCGCGGATCGCGTCATCGTTACCCGGAATCACACAATCCACTTCATCCGGGTCGCAGTTGGTATCCACAATACCCACGATCGGTATGCCAAGGCTCTTTGCCTCGAGTATCGCGATGTGTTCCTTGCGCGGGTCAACGATAAACAGAATGCCCGGCAGCTCCTTCATATCGCGGATGCCGCCCAGGTTCTTGTTAAGCTTCTCATATTCGTGCTTCAGCTTGATAACTTCCTTCTTGGGAAGCAGCGCAAATTCTCCGGACTCCTCCATCTTCTCGATCTTCTCAAGCCTTCTGATACGGCTGCGGATCGTCTTGAAGTTGGTCAGCGTGCCGCCCAGCCAGCGCTGGCTCACAAAAAACATGCCGCAGCGCTTCGCTTCCTGCTCGATCGATTCCTGTGCCTGCTTCTTTGTGCCCACGAACAGCACGGTTTTGCCTTCCATCACCGCATCGCGCACAAAGAAATAAGCCTGCTCCACCATCTTGACCGTTTTTTGCAGGTCGATGATGTAGATGCCGTTGCGCTCTGTGAAGATGTACTTCTTCATCTTGGGGTTCCAGCGCCTGGTCTGGTGCCCGAAATGGACGCCCGCTTCCAGAAGCTGCTTCATTGAAATGACTGCCATATTTCCTCCTCGTTATTTTCCTCCCGACGCGTCGTCTTTATGCAGAACCCATAATGATGGGCACGGCTGCAAAAATCAGCGCCGGTGTGACATACATTCAGGATTATAGCACAGCGATTTTTGGTAAGTCAACAGTGGATTGCGCCTCTTTTTAAACTTTGGCAAACGTCCTTTACATTATTATATAACAAATTATCTTCTGAAATCAAACTCATTATATGCACTCACAGCGGACGCTTCCATAGGTTAAAGTATGATTCCGTAGTCATTCAATAATGCTTTTGTCTTTACCTTCACTGATTCAATCAATTCACTGCAATAAACAGTATCATTGCTTACAAAGATGTGTTCTTCATACACGGAGTAAATTCCGATATTGATATCAACATCCATCGGGCCCGCAATATGCACTCGGCAATCAAAAAATCAAACGTCTGCTGAAACACGGCGGCGGTAATCGGATTTTTCATACTGCCTCCTTGCAAACATTATGCAAATGAAGAATTATGGTGTCGAAATCAAACAGAACCGGAACGATTAAAATATGAAATATATTCTTTTACAATAATAACGGGGCTATACCGTCACCGTATTAAAGCTCTCCGGGAAAATCTTGACGACTTCGCCGCCGTAAAGCATGCAGTCCTTCCCTCTTCTGATGCCGTCCACAAGCACAATCCCCGCACGCTCTGCGGGAAAACGAATATGGTTCAAAAGATCATTTACCCGCTCTCCGGATTTGATCTCGCAAGCCACTACATCTTTTTGTATGATTTTATCCAGCCCGAATTTCAGTATTACCCTGACGACCATTGCGTATCTCCACAGATGCCTTATTCATATTTTTATAAAGCTTCTTTTTCTATTTATCGTTAAAATAATGGGAAAGTTTAACCAGTCCCGTTCTCGCTGCATTTGCCGATTATAACCCCGCTTTTTAATTTTGTATAGATATCAAATCAGGCTCTAAAAAACCGCCTCAGGAGTTGAAACAGGATTTATTCATAGAAATAATTTTAGATCATGCTTACCATGGCTGCACGCAGCGTTATAAACCAACGCTAATACTACAAAACCCCAGTTGTTCTGGCTGTTACAAAATATTTACCGCAGCGTGATTTCTTTATACAATACGCAGCCGGGAATCTATACTGAAATTTCATATCATCGTTCCTTCGTCATTTTTTCCTTATTATACCACAGTTCTCGGCCTCCGTACAGTTATCACACAACTATCGTCTGTTTCGGCACGACGAACGCCTGCTCCGTATGCCCCGTGCGCAGCGCGTTTTGTATATGCGGCCCCATACCGTTCATCACTGCAGCGGCGTGAGCCGACACTTCCGCGTCCATGCCGAGCCGCGCGCAGCTTTGCGCGCACGCGATGCGCAGCATACCGTAAAGCCGCGTTTGCGGTGCTTCCTTAAGCCGCCGCGCGAGGTACGCAGCATCCTGCCGCGTGAGAGGCTCCGCCGGGGCTTTGCCGCACAGCACCGCGCCCGCGGCGCAGCCCAATGTGAGCTCGAACAGATTGACCAACAGCAGCTTCCCGCCCTTGTGATAGCCGCGCAGCAGCGCGTCGGAATAGCCCGCGGCACGGCAGAAGCGGTTCTCTGCCTCCAGCCGTTTCAAATACGCAAGTATATATTCGATGCCGGTAAGTTCCGGCACGCGGCAGACGGGGTAATCGATAGAACCGGGCGATTCGTGCGCGCCGTACTCTAAGTCGAACGTCGAAAAGAATGCAGGGATGCCGCAGCGCAGCGTATCGTTGTAGGCAAGATTCGCCGTTTTAAGCATGCCCTCCTGCACCGCAGACAGCAGCGCGCGCCCCTCCGCGACGGTAGCCTGCACGCGCCTGAGCCCACGTGCATGCAGTTCTGAAACCGCTGCGCTGAGTACCGCCTCAAGCGCGGACTCCGCGCTGCCTAAGGCTTTCAGCTCATGCCCGATGCAGTACGCCGCGGAAGCCATGAGGCGCTGCGCCGTCTCCACGCGCACCGAAGCGCTTGCGCAGTGCGTATATTTTGCCGTAATCTTTGCGAGCAGCGCCATCGTCTCCATACCGATTCGCTCCGCCTGCGCTTCGTTGATCCGCCTCTGCCGCCGCCCCTCCGCGACGAGTGAAACGAAGTAGTTGCGCGGGGCAGCGCGCAGCGGCCTTACCGCCAGCTCATTCATTCTCCTCCCCCTCCTCATCTGCGTCCTTATCGTCCGCGCCTTCGCCGCCGTCCTGCATATCGCGGCCAAAACGCACATTGCGCGCGTAAGCTTCCATGCGGCTCTCCACCATTTCGAGCGAACCGCGCCATTCGTCGAACACCTTCCTCATCGCCGCAATGGCCTCCGCGTCGTCCACCTCGTCGAGTGAATCCGTCTTGAAGCCGTAGAATATCCGCGCGAGTGCGCACAGCGTATCGGCGTACTCCGCCCGGGCGATATACGGGGAATCGCAAAAAGCCGTAATCAGCGCGCGCATCGCGCCGCCGCCGAACTCCACGCGTCCCGACTGAATCAGCGCTTCACCGCGCGCCTTAGTCAGCACCGCCGCTTCCGCCGGCAACAGCGTAAGGCCATAGCGAGCCGTCAGCGCGTTGCAGTCCATAATCTCTCTCGCCGCCGCCTTTTCCGGCAATCCCAAAGGTATCAGCATTCGCTCATCCACTTACAGTTTCCCCCTGAAATTTTATCAGAACCCCCTTGACAACGCGCGCGAAATATGCTATGATAAATGTGTATTTATAGTAAATTATTTCTACGCATCATTCTTCAATATATCACGGACCGGAGGCTCAGGTCAACGGTTTTTTTGTTTTCGGAGGTAAAAAAAGGACGGATCGTTACCGTCCGTACATATATCTTATCAATTCTGCGTTTCTTATTTCGCCTTCGGATATTTGTTGCAGAGCAGCCGGTAGGGCGCTTCGTCCTCCCCGATGGCGGGGAAACGCCCGATAGGTTCTAAAAATCGGTTATCGGCCTTATCATCGTTGACCATCGATACTTCACCTAAAAGCACCGCACCCGTTCCCTGCTCCACATTGAAGTCGTGGTACACGCCCTGCATGATGGTGATGCTGTTCCCAGGCGTCAGGCGTACCTGCGTACCCGCGGCGACTGTATAACAGCGCCCGTCGGAATACACCGTCACGTCGGATTCTTTGTCCATGCCGCCGTCCGACAAAGAATTGTATACGTGGATCCGTATATTGCCGCCGCCGCGGTTGATGATGTCCTCCATCTTGCTCCAATGAAAGTGCATCGGAGCGTATTGGCCTTCATTCAGCATCAACAGCTTTTCGGCGTAGGGCTTCTTGTATTGTTCCATGCCAAGGTTACCGTTGCGCAGCGTGATCAGCGCAAAGCCTACGCGGTCAAAATCACCGGAGCCGAAATCTGTGATGTCCCAGCCGAGCATGTTGTCCCGTATCTCGTCATACTTGGCGCTTTTGCGCTGCCATTCTTCAGGTGTCCATTTGCAAAAATCGGGCAGCTCGAACCCGTGCGCTTCAATCAGCGCCTCCATTTTCTTTATCGCTTCATTGATCTGTGAACGTTTCATCAATCTGCTTTTCTGCGTCAGATATGTTGCAGGGGCGGACAGAATCCGCCCGCGTATCTGATGGCATCCATATTTTAATTAACACCCTATTGATCAACAAGTCAACGATGGTCATGAAACCTTCGCCGTCAGCGGTATGAAAATATTGCAGCTTCAGTATACCACATTATTAACGGAAAATCCGCATCGGGAATGACTTTGCAATGTTAAGACAGTCTGTTCTTAAAATCTTCGTAGCCAAATGTACGGATGATGCGATTCTCCCCATCTGTGCCGTGCACAGCGATGGCGGGCAGCGGCATGCCGTTGAAAGTGTTGTTCTTGACCATCGTATAAATCGCCATGTCGCTAAAAGCCAGCCGGTCTCCCGATTCCAGCGGTGCATCAAAAGAGTAGTCGCCGATCACGTCGCCCGCGAGACAGGTTGGCCCGGCAAGACGGTACGTATACCTCTTTACGCCCGGCTGCGCGGCATCCATCAGCGGCGGGCGGTAGGGCATCTCCAGCACGTCGGGCATATGGCATGCCGCGGACGTATCGAGTATCGCGATTTCCATGCCGTTTCGCATCACATCGAGCACGGTGCAGACGAGCCAGCCCGCGTTCATCGCCGCGGCCTCGCCCGGCTCGATATACACCTGCACGTCATACTGATCGCGGATGCGCAAAAGTTCAGAAACGAGCAAGTCGACATCGTAATCCGCACGTGTGATATGGTGGCCGCCGCCAAGGTTAAGCCACTTCATGCTCGTAAGCGCATTTCCAAACTTTTCTTCCGCCGCAGCCAATGTAACCGCCAATGCGTCCGCGTTCTGCTCGCACAGTGTGTGCATATGGAGGCCTGATATACCGTCCAACTTATCGTGCCGGAAGTTCTCCGCGGTTACGCCGAGGCGCGAGAAAGCCGCGCAAGGGTCGTAGATTGCGTGATCCTGCGTGGAACACTCCGGGTTGATACGCAGACCGCACGAACAGCCCGCTTCAATCGCCTGCCGCCCGAAGCGCTCCCATTGCTTAAACGAATTGAATATGATGTGATCGCAGATGCGTGTGAGTTCGCTCATATCCTCCGCGCGGTACGCGGGCGAATAGACGTGCGTCTCGCCGCCGAAGCACTCCGCGCCGAGTCTTGCCTCAAAAAGGCCGCTCGCCGCCGTGCCGGAAAGGTATTGCCTCATAAGCGGGTAAAGGCTGTGCATCGAAAACGCCTTTTGCGCGAGCAGCACCTTGCATCCGCTGCGCTGCGCAACGTTTTGCAGCAGCGCGAGGTTGGCGGCGAGCTTTCCCTCGTCCACCACGTAGCATGGCGTGGGAAGCTCTTTCATCCAGCCTTCCATCAGTCCACCATTACGGGGGAGAAATCTTCCCGCCACGGCAGCCCCCACTGATTCAGCGCGTCCATGAACGGGTCGGGGTCGAATTGCTCCATGTTGAACACACCCGGCCCCTTCCATGTGCCCGTCATCAGCATCGCAGCGCCGATCATCGCGGGCACGCCCGTGGTATAGCTGATGGCTTGGCTGCCTACCTCGCGATAGCATTCCTGATGGTCGCAGATGTTGTACACGTAATAGGTGCGCGGCTTACCGT
>CAZLRM010000104.1:0-6113 GCA_964561895.1 uncultured Christensenellaceae bacterium
CGCCTTCCGCGTCCGTTTTTACGCCGATGCTCGGGTTGATATCGATCGTATAATAGCTTGCCTCCGCATTAATTGGGAGCATGGTAAGAAGCAGCACTGCTGCGAGCATGACAGTAACGGCGGAAGCGGCTGCCCAACGCAACGCAGTGCGTTTGCGCACCTCCCCCCGTGACTTGAGCAGCTTTTCCACCGTACGCCGCCTCAGCGTTTCGTCTTGCCGATGCCTCTCTTTTTCCAGCGCTTTCAGTTCCTTTTCGATATCAAACATTCGTATTGTTCTCCATTTCCGTGCGCAGCCTCGTTTTCGCGGTATTGAGCCGCGACTTCACGGTGCCGACCGGTATACCAAGTAAGCGGGCGACCGAGTTGTAATCCAAGCCTTCAAAGTAATGAAGCAGTACCGGCAGACGAAATCTTTCGGGCAGCGCGTTGATACTTTCCGTCAATGTGATTCTTTTAAAATTGTCCATCACTTCGCTCTCCGCGGAGCCGATTGAAGATGAATTTTCCATAAGCGCCTCGTCTGCATCCTCGGCGATAAACCTGCCGCGCCGAATTTTTTTTCGATAAGTGTCTCTGTAGGTGTTCAGACACACTGTGTACAGCCAGTTTTGAAAGGACTTTTGCGAAAATAGTCTTGATTTCTGCAGCACCTTCAGCCATGTCTGCTGATAGAGATCCTCCGCATCATCACGGTTAGTTGCGAGCTTATAGCACAGGTTATACAGATTGTCCTCATAGCGTGCAATTAATAAAACGATAGCGTTATCGTCACCGTTTGCAAAAGATCGCAACAGCTGCTGTTCTGTTTGCAAAACGCTTTCCCCTTTCTTAAATATAAACGCACGGGATAAATTATTGTTCGTTTATATATACTATCATTTTTCCGCTGTATATTTAAGCGTATTTGCATAGATCAAATGCGTCAAGTGGAAATTCCAGACTTCGTGGCGTTCAATCCAGGTTAAAATGGTGTATAATACAAATGCCGTGAACCTAAGGGGCATTGCGTTTATCTCAAGGGGGTGGATATGCAACGGACTCAACCCTCAAAACCATACAGAACAGTGAAGCGGCGGCGCCTGCCAAAGTGGGTGATCGCGGCTTTGCTGGGTATTGCGCTTGCGCTGTGCTTTGCCGCCGTATGGTCCGATTGGCTGCTGCCAACAGGTGATGCGCCTAAGGCAAGCGTATCGCCGCACAGCGGAGCGCAGCAGACTCCTGCCGTTACGCCATTGCCTGCTTCCGCGACGATGTCATCCACAACCCCAATAATTACTCACGTACCTTCTCCCACACCCACGCCGCTTTTGGAGGCAGTTGCATGTGCCCCCGAAGATACGGGAGAGGATGTGAAAACGCTGCAAACCATGCTGCTCGATTTGGGTTTCGACCCGGGCGCGGCGGATGGCGTATACAAAGCGCAGGCGAAGGCCGCGGTTCAGGGCTTTCAACTTTACGCGGGGCTGAATGTGACGGGCATTGCGGACGAAAAAACCGCGCAGGCGATCACAAAGCGGTGGCAAGCTGCGCAGCAGCCGTTGACGGAGGGGGAGCAGCCGTTGGCCGGCTGTGTAATCGGGCTTGATGCGGGACATCAAAAAACACCAAATAACGGGCAGGAATCTATCGCGCCGGGCAGCGAAAAGACCAAAGACAAGGTGTCGCGCGGCACGGAAGGGCAGTATACCGGCGTACCGGAGTATGTCGTTAATTTGCAGGTGGCGCTCAAGCTGAAACGCGTGTTAGCTGCGCTGGGCGCGCGGGTGGTGATGACGCGCGAATCGCACGGTGTGGATATTCCCAATTCGCAGCGCGCAAAGATGATGAACCAAGCGGGCGTGGATTGCTGGCTGCGTATTCATGCGAACTACAGTACGAACCATAAAGATTACGGCATGTTTATACTCGTACCGCCCGGAGGCGGTCTTAATACTGACGATCCCAACGCTGTGGCACGCAGCGCAGAGCTGGCGCAGGCGCTGCTGCAAAGCACGCTGCAAACGACAGGTGCTAAAAGCTTTCGCGGGCTGGATGTGCGCAGCGACCAGACCGGCTTCGGATGGTCTAAGGTGCCGGTGTGCAACATCGAAATGGGATACATGAGCAATAAGGCGGAGGACAAGCTGCTCGTCACTGAGGTATACCAGCAAAAAATCGTGGACGGACTGGCGCAGGGTTTCATCGAATACTACAAGGCGTCTCCTCAGTGATAAGAAGTAAAATGTTATGCAGAAATTTTAATGAGTCGGAAGTTCAATAAATACCCGAAGAGTATGGTCTGGTACCATGAAATAAGCCGGGAGCTTTCATTTTTCAGCAGATAATTCATTTTAGAAACAACGCCCCTGCATGCGCTGAGTGAGGAAAAAGAGGTATTATCTCCTACGGATGGGTAAGGAATTGGTGAGATTTCTGGGGGCTATGAACGTAGGAAGAGATATCCAACCAAATAAGGTGCACCCATCATTTGATGTAGACGAAGACATACAACTTACTGGCATTATCAAATTCTCTTTTAGCTGAATATGATAATTCATAGCGATCCGCGCAAGGGAGGCTTGATAATGCGGGTATTGAAACCGGGCACAACCGGATCGGATGTGATGGAAGTGCAGGCACTGCTCAAAAAGATAGGGTACGATACAGGCCCGGCGGACGGCCGATTCGGGCCGCGCACACAGTCCGCGGTGGCGGCTTTCCAGCGGCGTTTCGGCCTCGTGCCGGACGGCGTCGTGGGCGCCAATACGTGGCGTGCGCTGGAAGGCTTTCTGCGGGGGTACGATATATATACCGTCCGCCCCGGCGACACGCTTTACATGATCGCGAAGAACTACGGAACGAGCCTGCCTCTGCTCATCGCCGCGAACCCCGGCATCAATGCGGGCAGCCTTCAGGTTGCACGGCGCATCACCGTGCCGTATCGTTTCGATGTGGTGGATACGGATATTGGCTATACATACGCGGTGCTGCAGCGCGACGTGCAGGGGCTTAAAGCGCGTTACCCTTTCATCGAAACGGGAACGGTAGGCAGCAGCGTGCTGGGCAAGAACCTGTATTACCTTCGCCTCGGCACAGGGCCAAGGGCGGTGCTTTACAACGCCGCGCACCATGCACTCGAATGGATCACATCGCCCGTGCTCATGAAGTTTGCCGAGGACTACGCGAAAGCCTACGCACTGGGGCAGCGCCTGAAAGACTTCAGCCCCGCACAGATATGGGACGAGGTGAGCATATACCTCGTGCCTATGGTGAACCCGGACGGCGTCGATCTCGTGATCGATGGGCTGCGGCCGGGCAACCCGTATTATGCCGACCTGATCCGCTGGAACAAAGGCAGCACGGACTTCTCGCATGACTGGGAGGCCAATATCAGGGGCGTCGACTTGAACCACAACTACAACGCGGCGTGGCAGCAGTCCAAACAGACTGAGGAAGCCTTTGGCATCACGGGGCCGGGGCCGACGCGTTATTCTGGGCCGTACCCGGAGTCCGAACCGGAAAGCCGCGCGATGGCCGATTTCACGCGCAGGCTCGTTCCACGGCTCGTATTGGCGTACCACAGCCAGGGCGAGGTGATATTTTGGGACTTTGAGAACCTTGCGCCGCCCGAGGCAGAGGCGATTGGGAAGAGGATGTCTGCGCTGAGCGGCTACGAGCTGACAGCGCCCGAGGGAATTGCTTCGTATGCGGGATACAAGGACTGGTTCATACAGGACTACCGTAGGCCTGGATACACCATAGAAGTGGGGAAAGGCAAGAACCCGCTGCCCATATCGCAGTTTCAAATGATCTATGCCGACAACCTGCCCATGCTGCTCTACGCGGCGACGGCATAGAAAACGAACGTTCGCGCTTTATGCGATATAATAATTCTATATCTATTAATGTTATGCCCGCGTTCGTTGCAGCCAACGCATAAGCTTTCCCCAAAGGTATGTGTAAAAAACGCAGCGCTTGTGAACACTATTATCCATCAATATGAACGGGACATATCAATAATGGCGCGCGTTGCGGTCGTTATGATGGTGAAAGAAGAGGATAAGGGGCTGAACCGGCGGCTGAAATCAGTACTGGGGCAGTTGGATGACGAGGACGAGGTGCTGATCGCGGCTGATTCGCCTTGCCTGTGCGAAGGAGCGCTGAAAAACGCTGCGACGGATACACGGGTAAAGATTGTGTGCCCGCCGGAGCGCAGCTCGCTTGAAAAACTGGAGGCGGCGCTGCGGCAGGCATCGGGCGAGTATATTTTTCTAGCGGAGCAGAGCGATACGTGGCATCCCGATAAGCGCAAAGCGTGCTCCGCCGCGCTTAAAGAACCAGGCGTCATGGCGGCCATACATGACGCGGTGATCGTGGACGGCGACCTCAATGAAATCGAAAGCTCGCTGCTGCGTCATCGTTTTCACGCAGGGCTGTTGCGCAATCTTTTTCGAAATAGGTTTTATTGCAGCTGCATGGCGTTTCGTAAAGAAGTGCTTCAGGTTGCGCTGCCGTTTCCGCCGCACATCTCACAACCCGGCCGCTGGCTGGGCGTCGCATCGGGCAAAACAGGGCGGATTGCGTTTATAAGCAGGACGCTGGTGTTCTATTGCCGCCGCAAAACGAAAAGGCCAGGAATGTACGAAGCATATGGTGTACGCGGAAAGTTCTGCGCGATTCGGGAAGTATTATCACTCTTATTTTTGCTGAGCCGCCGTGCCCGGCGTAAAATTAAAAATAACGAATGAGTATGAAAACGTGCATATCCATCCCGTTTGCCGGTGATGGCTTCAGGATAATCCTTCAATACCCATGATGGTTAAGGCGGCGACTTCATCTACAATCAGCGCTTGATATAACCGTCCTTTCGCGCCCGCAATAACGGGTATTGCTTTTTCGGCTCCCACCGCAACCGCGATGACCATGGGGATCTTTTTGATCTGCTCTGGGGATATGCTGATCAGTCTGTCAGTAAGAAGATTGGGCCGAATGGTGCCATCAAGAAAGATGCGGTTGCCGCAGATGTCGGTCGCAAAGCCGGTATCCACGAGCATGTGGGACTGCTCCAGCGTAATGTAGCCCGCTTTGTACGATATGGCTTCATCGGGCGCCATCGATCCTACGCCGACCAGCGCGAGATCCAGATGATTGAAGCGCTCGCTGTGATTTTTGATCTCAGGCTCGTTCAATAACAGATTGCGTATTGTACTGTTGGAAACGACCATCGGCGCGTGCATAATGGAATAAGTGGCGTTCAGCTTGGAGGCAAGCAAACGAACCAGCTCCTGGCTGTCCAAATCTAAATGGGTGGTATGAACGCCGCCCGCAAGCTGCACGACGTTGATATCGCTGACGCGCTTCTTAAGCTCAAATTGCCGGATCATCGCCTGCAGCGTGGTGCCCCAGGCCACGCCGATTTGCATACCATCCTGCAGCACGCTGTTGAGATATTCGCTTGCTTCCCTGCCAACGCTAATCTTGGATTGGTCCTGAGTGATACCGGACGGGGCAACGATGACTTGCGCCAAGCCGAAATGAGCCTTTAACTTCTCGGCAGTTTCTTCAGCCATCATAGGAAAATCTTTAATCTTAAACTCGATGATATTTTGAGCGCGCGCAAGGGAAAGCATACGCGAAACCTTGGGGCGCGAAACGCCGATGGTCTGCGCAATCTGGGCTTGTGATAAATCGCCCAGATAATAAAGCTTGGCGACCTTAATCAGGTCTTTCCGGGGATGTTTTTCGTCCATCACGCCATCACTTTCTTTCAACAAATTTTTATCATTATTACACATATGTTCACATTTGGCTAGAACAATTTTTGGATGATTTTTTGCTATGTGAGGATATATTCCTTAACCATTAAGAATATCAGTGGTTTTTGTTGACTTACTCATAAAAAGTATTCCTTTATTTAAAATGATTTTTGTTAAATAATGAATGTAAATGGCTGAACAAATGTGCAGGTTAATAGGACAAAAACCTTGACAAAATTGCAGAAATATACGAAATTATATGTAAGAACATGACGTGGTATCCAGCTGCATGATTGAACGCATGCAATAAAAGTAGACATTAAATGAATGAGAGTGAACCGTATGAAGCTGACAAAAGAAAAAATGAAAGAAATG
>CAZLRM010000105.1:0-6036 GCA_964561895.1 uncultured Christensenellaceae bacterium
ATGAACAGTTTTCGATGTTATTCAATCTGGTTCAGATTGCCGCAAACGGAATTGCCCTGCCAAAACCGTGCAGCCCGGGTCTCTATGGCCCCATTATTCTGATTTCACGCCGGGAATACGAAAAAGCGGGCGGCCATGGGAGTGTTAAGTCCAGCATCGTGGAAGATATGGCTCTGGGTTTACAACTAAAAAACGCGGGCTTACCATTCCGCCTATATATCGGAAACCACGATATTTCTTTTAGAATGTATGCCGGTGGGCTGCGTAGCCTGCTGGAAGGCTGGGTTAAAAATATGGCGGCCGGCGCAGCCAAAACGTCCGCTCCCGTTTTTATTATGGTTTTTCTTTGGATTGCTTCCCTCATCTCCGTACCGCTGCAGATTGCCAAATTTGCAATCTCTGTGAACTGGCTCTGGTTGATAATCTACTCCGCTTTTTACATCGTATGGGTCTGCGTGTTAGCGGTTCTTGCAAGGCGCATCGGAAATTTTCAGGGCTGGGCATTTATTATTTATCCGCTGTTCATGCTTGTTTTTCTTGGCATAACTATTGTCTCAATAATTAAAATACTTTTTAGACTTAAAGTGATGTGGAAGGGACGGGCAGTAATGACAGAGGGAAGAACATGCAAATAATTTTTCTTTCGGAAGCATTAACAATTATCCTGTGTTTTCTTGTGTGGCCGGTTTTGCAAGTCGGCGCGGCATTAATTTGTTTGAACATGCCTGACCGCTGTTTTTTACCTGACGGCTTCTTTTTTCGTACTCACCGGTTTGAAAAAGGCGGACAACTGTATGACCGTATTTTCAAAGTCAGCCGCTGGAAGCATCTGTTGCCGGACGGAGGCATGGTCTGTAAGAAGCGGGGTTTTAAAAAGAAGAGACTGGATAGCTTTACAGAAGATAATCTAAATCGTTTTTTAGTGGAATCTGCGCGGGGTGAACTGACACATTGGCTGGCAATCCTACCATTCTGGATTTTTGGTTTTTTTGCTCCTGCGCGTGTAATATGGTATATGCTGCTGTACGCCTTACTCATCAATATTCCTTGTATAATAGCGCAACGATACAATCGTCCGCGAGTTCACAGATTACTAAGCAGAGTAATGACCCGACGCATGCTGTCTGGATAAAGCAGATGCTTTTTTAGCTTTTTAAAACATGGCTTTTCTGAAGACGGATTCTAAATGGCCATGTCAGCAGCACCGATGCAGCTTAAAGGCAGCAAAGGTAATTCCATATCCCGGTTCCGCTGCCACGATGAAAAGCTTTTTTGTTTACCTTAACAAAGGGGCTCCTTTCATAGTTTTGGGGGCAAATCAGGCATAATGCAGGGTGTTATCACTCAAACCGTGATTAAAACCCGGCAATCGCTTTACTATGGAGAATATTGGTGCTATAATAAACTATATGTATGTAGTTTTCATAGGGGGGAATGCCATGCCGGAAGACTGCTGCCAGAAGATTAAGCTGCATAAATTATGGAGCTGTTTCGGCAGGGCTCGGATGGGCAGCGCCCCATTCCCTATCGGCGAATTGTGCCGCCGCCTGATAGCTATGAACATATCCAGTGAGTGCAGATCATCAAGGATACGCTGATTTATCGTGCAATAATTTATTATGATTTTTAAGTATATAAAATTTTTTTTTACATCTGTATGCTATGAGAACAGGTGTAACGCTTTATTTTCTGTATGCATGCCATGAGCGGATACAAAAGAGTGTTGCCGGAAAGGATGGGCTATGAAGACAAAACAATGGCTAAGTGGGCTGCTGTGTGCTGTGCTCATCTTGATGCTGCCTGCCGGGGTGCTGGCGGCAAGCGACCCGGGCGCTTTCATCTTCGACGTATCGGAGGGTAAGGTGAGGAAGTGAGGATTGGACAACGAATGATCGGCATAAAAAATTATTTTTGGAGGTTTTTATGACAACAAAAAAACAAACATCTTATTTTGTATTCATCTTAGCTTGTGTATTGATGGTTTGTCTTTCAGCATGTGCAAAAAACCCGGGTGTTCCGGGCGGCAATTTCGCCGAAAAAAGTTCGTTAACAGTTGCGCTGAATACCGAAGGCAACACAACACTGACTCTGACAAATGACGAAACTATGGATTTGACAGGCATCAATATCAATGGCAGGAAAGAAGTATTTTTAAACGATCATACCTTAAAGCTTACAGGACAATATGCCATATCAACAGAAGGAGTTCTTGATATTAAGCCGGGTGAAGGATTCAGCGATGGTATTATCGACTTGAGCGAGCTTAGCTTTGATACCGCCAAGGCTCCCGCTGATGCCATCGGGTTGTCGCTTATTGAAATAAGAAGCGGGATTGCCATTATAGAGCCCAAAAAGGCAGAAAATATCGTAGTGCAAGAGTTTCCGGATACCCTGACAGCTATTATGTTTAACTCTGCCGATTAGCCCTAAAAAAGTGCGTATAAGATAATAGGTTTAGAACGTCAAATAAACGGTTATATACATGTATAGTCAGTGAAAAAACACTTTTATACTTTAGGAGGTTATCATGAAAGAGGTTCAGACAAGTTTGAAAGCATATTTTAACTCGCGTTCGTTCTATCGCGGTTTAATGGCTGCCGATTTTGTGGTTTATGGTTTAGGATTTGTACTGCTGATTGTCGGTTCATTTGTGGCTGTGGTCAATGAAGCGTTCGTCAATCTAGGTATAATTCTGTTTTGGGCGGGCATGGTGTTCGGATTTGCAAAGAAGGATGATATCGGTCTTACAATTGCGTTAAGCGCGTACATGCTCTTCTTTCTGGTTATGTTTATACTTTATTTAGCCGGAGCATTTTACGTCAATTTCTTTGCTTTTGGTACCTTGTGCCACGTAATAATTTCATTGTTGCTGCTCATTTCGACTATTCGCGGTGCGGATTATTACCAACGATATCAGCAGAACAGGCAGCTGGCCGTACAAGCCAATGCCGCGCAGGTCGCTATGGTAGCCCAGAATGCACAATCGATATTTTGCGCAACGTGCGGCAAGCCGCTCGGTGCAGGCGCCGTTTTCTGCCCAATATGCGGCGCAAAGCAGCCGGACAAAAAATTCTGTCCAAAATGCGGTACGGAGGCGGCGGGGACGGCTGTTTTCTGTTCCAAATGCGGGTCAAACATTTAACAATTCCGCAGTTGGTTAAAGCTTGTTAAACAATCCTGAGGCAGGGGATTAACGCCCGAAAATTGTATAATTAGACACAATCAAAACCCCGCAGCCATAGTGGCTGCGGGGTTTTCGCATAACTGCAGATCATTCATTGCAGCGCCCAGATACATATGGCAGGCAGCATAAGTGTCCCCGTACTACAACACAACCCGCAAAGAGAATAACCCGTCCTCAATTGCAAACTGGCTGCTGCCATTCAGTTTTGCCGCTATATATTGAATGCTTTGCGTGCCCAAACCATGCCCTGCCGCGTCGGTCACCGGCAGGCCATCTTTAAACACAGGGCGTGTGGCAAAGGCGTTATGGATAGACAACAGCAGCTTGTCATTTTTCATACACAGCTTAAGGCGAATTGTACGGCTCTCTTCGTCCATCTCCGAAACGGCGTTGATGGCGTTTTCAAGCCCGTTTGCCAATATGGATGTAAACTCCGGCTCCGAGCAGGGCAGTTTGGCCGGAATGGCGATGGTCGCGTCAAAACGGATACCTTTGTCGGCCATGCGTTTTTCGTAAGAGGACAAGATCATATTGACTAACTCGTTTTCGCAGTATTTGTGCACGATGGTTTGATCAATGACGTTTATAATCTCTTTAATATATTCCTGCGATTTTTCATAATCTTTATTCTCTATCATAACGGATACGTTACTCAGAAAATGCCTCATATCGTGCCGGACGAGCGAAATCTCATATTTGGAACGCTTGATTTCGTCAATTTCCTTCCGGGATTGAGCCATTTGAATCTCTATAGGATCAAAAGGTCTTTCGTGGATTTGGACAGTATTATCTGCAGTGATCTTGAAGCATACCGTACGATCCCATACCAGATGGGTATTGTGACAATAATTCGGGCAGCATCATTGGCCCAAGGCTCAGGAATGAACAACTGTACGAGCAAGCCTATCCATTTGCTGATCTGACAGTAAAGATAGGCCGACAATATCGCAAACAAACTGGGAAGCGCTTTGTGCTTAAAATAGAACTTAAACAGCATCAGTAAGGGCAGATGGGTAATCAGCGGATAAATCATCTGTGTGAATTCCATACCTAAAAGAGCATGGGAAAGCATTTGCAGTAAAAGGTTTCCCGCGCCAAACAGCAGAAATATCAGATTGTTTTTTTTGTTGAGGCTGATGCCGAGAAAAGCAGCGGAAACAAATATCCCAAAGAACAGCAGGACACTGAAGTTGATAACGCCGAAAATAGTCTGCAGCATGGTTACACCTCTTTAAGCACCGAACATAAACGAGAAATATGCATCCTGAAACGCTTTACCTAAGCCCCGCGCAATGGGAATGCAGCAGCCGGACTTCATTGTAATCTCAGCGGGGCTGAAGGAATTGACATGGGACATGGATATAATATAGCTTCGGTGGCACTTGAAAAAACCATACTTCGCCAGGAGCCTGTTTTCAAAAATATACAGGGGTTCCGTAATCGTAAGCGACTGGCCTGACTTGAGAAAGAAGATCACACGCTTGTTCTGAGCCTCTAAATATTCGATATCATGCAGATAGATTTTATGATAGCCATAGGTACTTTTTAGCAGCAGATGTTCGGGCTCTTCCTGCAGCGCCGCGGTGCAATCGCTCAAGGCCTCCGACAGCTGTTCATAGCTTACCGGCTTTATAATGTACCCGCTTGCTTTCACGGAATAGGATTCCAAAGCGAATTCAGGCGAAGACGTCAGAAAAACGATTTTGGCCGCCTTATCAAGCTCACGAATTTCGCGCGCGGCGTCTATTCCATTAAAAAGCGGCATCATAATATCCAAAAAAAGAATATCCATTCTTACGCTGCGGATGCTTTCCAGCAGCGCATCCCCGTTATCAAAACAACTGATCTGTACAGGTACGCTATAGCTTGCCGACCATTGCTCAATCATATGCTTTGTGTCGTCAAGGCAATGCGCTTCATCATCGCATATGGCTAGTCGGATCATGATTCCCTCTTTTCTTATCCCAACGAGTATTGATTTATTTTATCAGCGAAGCTTGTCATAATCAATCATTACATTTCACTCCCTAAAAATATCATTTCGCGCTCCGGCGGTTCGCTTTCGGTTAATTTTCGTATAATGAGGGGTCGATGCAGCATTGCACAAGCAACCTGCGGTTCATATGCTGTACGCAGCACGCTGCACCGGATAATTAACTATTGGGGGAGTTTATTCATGAAAAGAGTTTGGGGTTCAATGGTGGCAGCCGTTCTGGTCATTACTGTCGTGCTGAGTTTTGCCGCTTGCGGTAATGCGAATGCGGAAAAATTAGAAGAGCTCGATGGCTTGGTATCACAGTACGAGGGAATCGTTGCCGACGCGCAGGCGCAAGTGGATGTGCTGACCGGTTATGTAGAGCAGTACGAAATCGAGGGGTTTGACGAAAAATATACTCAGATTGCGGCAACGATGGAGGAGATAACCGCTCAGAAAGACGACATCGTAGGGACTTATAAAGAAAACAGGGATTCATACACAGGCGATAAACTTGATGAGCTGATAGAAGTTATGAACACTCAAATCGAAAACGGAAACGCATTCCTCGCAAGTTTGAAGGATATGGTTTCGCAGGTTGAAGAAAGCGTCAACGGCGCTCAGGAATAAGAAAAGATTCTATTTTAAACACATCATACAGGCGGCAGCATCGAACAGCCGCCTGTATTTATTTCTATTAAGTTCAGTGGTTCATTTCGCACCCGAAATCCGGCATTTCACGCCAAACCCCGTTGTCGCTCTTTGTGAATGATAAAATATACAGGGATTATATTTATACAACGAGGAGGACTTTTCCCGTGAAAAAGAGATTACTGGTGCTGCTGCTGACAGCGGCGCTGATACTGACATTGCTGCC
>CAZLRM010000106.1:0-2539 GCA_964561895.1 uncultured Christensenellaceae bacterium
GTCCATGCCTTCCGGGATATCCCCGCGCAGCGCAAGCACATTGCTTATGTTGTGTTTCTTAAGTTCCGAAAGCGTATTTTTTATCGCATCGCGCGTCGCGCCCACGCAAGTCAGATGCGCGATGGTTTCCATATGCAGCGTGTTTTGCACATAGGAAGCAATCTCAATCGTGCGACTCTGGTTGCCGCCGCCCGCGCCGTATGTGACGCTTACGAAAGCGGGGCGGTATTGGCTGAGCCGCGATATCGATTCGTAAACGGAATCGATAGGCAGCTCTTTTTTGGGCGGAAAAAACTCGAGTGAGAATAACGGGGTTTTTCCAAAAAGCGCGTCGGATAATTTCATTGAGTGACTCCTGCACAGGTTTTGTTTATTTAATCACACCGCGGGGTTTTTTTC
Organism: uncultured Christensenellaceae bacterium; assembly: GCA_964561895.1. GTDB lineage: Bacteria > Bacillota > Clostridia > Christensenellales > SZUA-584 > JAEWCC01. Next base: position 400 of record CAZLRM010000106.1, read on the forward strand.
AAGAGGTTGAAACTTACATATAAGTGTTGTATGATATCCTAAAGAGGTGTCTATGGAGGAATTCCCCTTAATCCCGTTCATTCCCGAAAAGAAAACCGTGATGCGGCGGATGGGCTCCGTGAAGGCGACCTTTCCGGCAGAACTCGAAGCGGACATTGACGCGCTGCTCAGGCAGGCGCAATCCGCATTTTTTGTAACCGGGCGCGCAAAGGCGGTAAGCCTTAAGCATACGGACGCAAATTCCGTGGAGATCGGCGGCTGCGCTGTACCGTCAAAACTTCTGTCCAAAATGCTTAAGCATAGCAGCGGTGCGTACCTCATGTGCGCAACGATTCCGCAGCGTTATGTGGACGGTATCGGCGAGGCGATCAATAGGGGCGAAGGGCTAAAAGCGGTCGTGTTTGATGCATACGCTTCTGAAACCGTGGACGGGGCGCTGGATGTGATTGCAGCGCGCAAGAACTTAACGCTCAAGCATACCGGCCGAAAGCTCACGAAGATGCGCTTCAGCGCAGGTTATGGAGATTTGGATATCGCTTGGCAGAAGCCGTTTTACGACATGCTCGATATGGGAACATTGGGCGTTGAGATCAACGAAAAATACATGCTTTCACCCGAAAAATCAGTGATTGCGGTTGCGGGAGTGGAATAGATGAAGACGATTGACGGGCTGACGTTTCTTGAATATCTGAAACAACGCATACTGCTGCTTGACGGAGCGACGGGTACGGCGCTTCAGCAGCACGGTATGATGCCCGGAGTCTGCCCCGAGATTTATGCGCTCGAAAATCCGGACGCGCTGTGCGGCATACAGCGGCGGTACATCGAGGCCGGTTCGCGCGCGCTTTATACGTTTACGATGGGCGCAAACTCTTATAAGCTTAAAGAATTCGGCTTAAAGCACGAAGCACGGCGTATCAATAAGCAGCTCGCGGAAATATCTGCATCGGTTGCGGGAAACCGCGCGTTTGTAGGCGGGGATATAAGCTCCACGGGTGCGTTTATCGCTCCTTTGGGCGGTCTTGAGTTTGAGCAGGCCGTAGAAATCTATAAGGAACAGGCGCGCGCGCTCAATGATGGCGGTGTTGATTTTATCGTCATTGAAACCATGATCGATATACAGGAAACGCGCGCTGCGGTAATCGCGGCGAAGGAAGCATGCGGCCTTCCTGTTGTGGCCAGCATGACGTTTGACGCGCAGGGGCGCACGCTTACCGGCACTTCTCCCGCTGCGGCAGCCATCACGCTGATCAGTGCTGGCGCCGACGTAATCGGGCTCAACTGTTCCACCGGCCCAAAGGAGATGGTTGCGCACGTCGCCGCCATGAAGCAGGTTTCCTCCGTTCCGCTGCTCGTCAAGCCCAACGCGGGTATGCCGCGAATCGAAAACGGGCGCACGGTATTCGATTTATCGTGCGAGGAATTCAGGGCCTGTGTCAAACCGCTTTGCGAAGCGGGCGCGAACCTCATCGGCGGGTGCTGCGGTACAACCCCGGAGTTCATTCAAGCAATTGCGGAAGAAATCAAGACGCTTAAGCCGCTGCCCTGGAAGGATCAACTGCCTTCTGCGGTCACTTCCGTGTCAGACGAGGTGTATATCGGAAGTTCGTTCCGTGTAATCGGAGAACGAATCAACCCCACAGGCAAGCCAAAACTTAAGGAAGCGCTTAAAGCGGGGGATTATTACGAAGTGCTTGATATGGCGCTGCAGCAGAAAAACTGCGGCGCGCATATTCTGGATGTCAACGTAGGGCTGCCCGAGGTGGAGGAAAGCGACGCAATGAAGCGCGCGATTGAAACTGTGTCGATGCAGGCAAGGCTGCCGCTCAGCATCGATTCCTCAAAGGCGGAAGTTATTGAGCGGGCACTGCGCATTTACCCCGGCCGCGCGATTGTGAACTCGGTTTCCACAAAAAAGGAGAGCCTTGAAAAGCTGCTGCCGGCGGTGAGGAAATACGGCGCGATGTTCATACTGCTGCCCGTTGGGGATAACGGTATACCGAATACGGCGGATGAACGTATCGCGGAGATACAACGCGGATACGAGGCCGCAAGGGCAGCGGGCTTTGACAAGTGGGATATGCTTGTCGACGGGCTCGTGATGGCGATATCCTCCGACCAGAACGCCGCGAACGAAACG
>CAZLRM010000106.1:2639-5977 GCA_964561895.1 uncultured Christensenellaceae bacterium
GGAAGCCGAGAATGTTGCGGAAGCGATACTGACGGGAAAAAAGAAGTCGATAACCGCATTGATCGATCAGGAGATGGCGGCGGGGGCGCAGCCGGATACAATTATCAACGAAATGATCATTCCCGCACTGCGAAAGGTGGGAGACCTTTACGAGCAGCGCGTATACTTCTTGCCGCAGCTTATATACAGCGCAGAGGCAGCGCACGCGGCTTTTGATTATATCGAAAGCCATTTCTCCACGATGGGAGATACCGGGCAAAAGAAGAAAGTTGTAATCGCGACGGTGCGCGGAGATGTTCACGATATCGGCAAAAACCTCGTCGCGATGCTGTTGAAAAACAACGGTTTTGCCGTAACCGACCTTGGCAAGGATGTGCCCGCACAAAGAATCGTCGATGAAGCAGAGGCGCAGGATGCGGATATCGTCGCTCTTTCTGCGCTGATCACCACGACTGCAAAAGAGATGGAGAGCGTTATCGCGCTTATTCGCAAACGCGGGTTGCGCGCCAAGGTGATGGTAGGCGGTGCTGTAGTCACGGATGAATATGCGAAAAGCATCGGCGCGGACGGATATTCCGCTGACGCCGCAGGCGCCGTAAGACTGGCGTACATGCTTTCCGGTATTGAATAAGTTTATTTGAGGCAGTAATGAAATTGCAGATTGATACACATACGCACACGGTATTGTCGGGGCACGCGCATTCGACATTGCTGGAAAATGCGTTCGCAGCAGCACAGAAGGGCATGCTGGGCTTCGTGATGACCGACCATGGGCCGATGCTTCCGGGCGCATCCCCGGATTTTACGATAGGCACATACGCATTTTTACCCTCGGAGATTAATGGTGTGCGCGTGTATCACGGCACTGAAGCCAATATATACGACAACAAAGGAAGCTTGGATATCCGCGAAAAATACCTGAAAGATATGGACTATGTAATCGCGGGTATTCACGAGTTTGTAATTGAAAGCAGCGGAAGGCGCAAGGACACAGACGTAGTAATCGGGGCGCTCAACAATCCGTATGTCGATATCATCTCACACCCGGACAACCCGAATTATGATCTCGATTATGAGGCGATCGTTAAGGAGACCGCAAGGTTGGGAAAGCTCATGGAAGCCAACGACCACTCATTTGAATTCCGCAAGGGCGGCGCCGAAAACGCGCTTAAATACCTCGCGCTGTGCAAGCGCTATGGCGTACGCATTGCTGTGGCAAGCGATGCGCACTTCGCGATGGGTATGGGTAAGCACGATGCGGCGCTGAAAGTTGTAAAACAGGCGGAGTTTCCGGCTGAATTAATCATAAATTTGACAAAACAGCGCTTTGAGGAGTATCTTGTCGAAAGAAGGAAGCGTATCTGCAGTTAATCAAATTGTAATATTTGCGTTATATTTGTCGCCATAACTATATGGTAGAATGTTAGCATATATAACAATTCCATGCGGCATCATTCATATTTTTTCGGAGGCTGATCTTTTAGAATGGATATCATTATCAAGAAGCTCAACGAGCTTAAGGAGGACAGGTCTTTTAAAAACCTGTTCATGATTATGTGCGGCTACGCGGAAAAGGTCGCAGCCGAGTATCAGGAAAATTCCGTAATCAAAAAACTGACCTATGCGGACTACGAAAGGATTTCGGTTTATGGCGCGAGCACACTTTCCAAGCTGCTCGCGGGCGTTGAGCGCAACACCTTTGTTGCGATAAAGGTCGCCAACCATCCGCTTTGGCCGGCAGCATTCTGGTCGGTCGTGATGGCGGGGTACCGTCCGTTGCTTGTAGACGCGGCATGTGACGACAGCCAGGTTATGCATATCTTGAAACAGGCGGGATCGCGCGCAGTGATATCGGATACGCCGGTATCGATTGGCGGCGTGCTGTGTATTCAACCGGGAGATTTCGTTAGTTTTGACGCACCAAGCGTTGCGTTTTCTCCGGTTTTCTCAGACGCAATGGGGCTTTGCACTTCCGGAACAACGGCGACACCCAAGGTATATGTATATAACGAACGCGCAATATGCGAACAAGTGCTGCTTGCGGAATATGTTTACAGCAGCAACAAACAGATCATTCATCCGGGTGAAATAAAGCAGCTCGCGTTTCTGCCTTTTCATCATATATTCGGATTTATCGCAGTGTATCTTTGGTATGCATTCTTTGGGAAAACCATTGTTTATATCTCCAAAAAGACGTCTGAAGTTATACTATCCGCCTGCAAAGAGCACCAGGTAACGCATATATTCGCAGTGCCGCTGCTATGGAACAACGTGGCCAAGGGCATACTGCGAAAGGCGAAAATGCAGGGGGAAAAGACATACGAAAAGCTGCTTAACGCGTGCGATATTTCGATTAAGCTGCAGCGCAGTATGGGCAATACTGGCCGCAAAATCGTATCAGGTTTGTTCTTTAAGGATATACAGGAAAAGCTCGTGGGGAGCGGCATACAGTTTCTGATCAGCGGCGGCGGCCATATCCAGCCCGAAACGCTTAAGGTAATCAACGCAATCGGTTACCCGCTGTACTCGGGTTTTGGCATGACAGAGACGGGTATCGATTCGGTAGAACTGTCGAACAGGATTGACAAACGACTCGACGCGGGCGTAGGGAAGCCTTTTTCGCCCATGGAATATCGCATCGTGCGAGAAAATGAGAATGCAAAATCGGGTGAACTTCAGATCAGAGGCGAAGCGATACATTCGGGTCGTATGGTGGACGGCGTATACATCGCGCGCGAGACGGCGGACGGCGAATGGTTCTCTTCGGGCGACATTGTGCGCGCGGAAGAGGGGCGCTATTTTATTGAAGGGCGGCTAAAGGATGTGATCGTGGGTGAATCAGGCGAGAACGTGTATCCTGACGAGCTGGAGGACAGCTTCTCTGAGCTGCCGTATGTCGAACATATCTGCGTTGCGGGTGTAAACAAAAAAGGCGTATACGATGATATCACTCTGATCGTCACAATGGGTGAAAACACCGGAGACGAAAGCAAAACGCATGAAATGATACAGGAGATTACACGCATTAACGGTTTGCTGCCAATCTATAAAAAGATTAGATGTGCATATTTATCGCTCGACCCATTGCCTTTGGCCAATGGTATCAAGGTGAAGCGCCAGAAGGTAAAGGAAGCTGTCGAACGCGGCACAGGACGATTTGAGCTAATCGACATCAAGAGCGGGATGCTGCGACATGATGAGCCGGTAAAGATTCAGAATGCAAACGGCGTAAACTATGATCACACCGAACTTTCGCAGATTACGGAGCAGGTAAGAAAGATATTTGCCGATGTGCTCAATGTCGAGGAATCATGCATCGGCGATACAGATCATTTTGT
>CAZLRM010000107.1:0-5955 GCA_964561895.1 uncultured Christensenellaceae bacterium
AGAACCGGAATTAAAACAGGAAGCCAAACAAGAGGATATCCGTACTGCGCAAAGCAGCGAGTTAAAACAAACGCAGAGGCAGGCAAATGATTCTCCGCGTCCTCAGGAGCAAGGTTTCCAGCGTCCGCAGGGGCAGGGTTTCCAGCGTCCGCAGGGGCATGGTTTCCAGCGTCCTCAGGAGCAAGGTTTCCAGCGTCCGCAGGGGCAGGGGCAAAGCCGCGATTTTCAGCGTCCGCAGGGGCAGGGGCAAAGCCGCGATTTTCAGCGTCCGCAGGGGCAAGGCCGAGATTTTCAGCGTCCGCAGGGGCAAGGCCGCGATTTTCAGCGTCCGCAGGGGCAAGGCCGCGATTTTCAGCGTCCGCAGGGGCAAGGCCGAGATTTTCAGCGCCCGTATGGGCAGCAGGGTCAGACAGGGCAGCGCGATTTCCAGCGCCCTTATGGACAGGGGCAGCCTGGGCAGCGTCCTGCAAGCCAGACCGGGCCGGTAAGACCGGGACAGCGCCCTGTTGGCGGTGCAAGACGTCCGTCAACCGAAGCGCCTATCGCGGAATTTGTGCCGGTTGAGAAGCGCAATACGCAGGGAAAAAAGCAATACCCGAGCACAAGCACATACGCTAAGGACGATAAAAATAAGAAATCGAAAAAAACGCTGCTTAAAGAGCAGGGTGTCTTTGACAGTGAAGAGGAGCGGTACAGAAGCGCAAAAAAGCGGTCAAAATTCAAACCGGTGTTTATGCCTGCGACTATTGTTGTAGACCGCATCACGATGACGACCGAGACGATATCGGTGAAGTCGCTTGCGGAGAAAACAGGCAAGCCTGTGGCTGATCTGCTCAAAAAGCTGCTGCTGCTCAATATGATGTGTACGATCAATTCCGAACTCGATTACGATACTGCGCAGCTTATCTGCTCTGAGTTTAATATAGACATTGAATACAAGCTTGATAAAACCGCGGAAGATGTGCTCGGTGAAGGGGATGTGGAAGATACTGAGGCTAACCTCATTACCCGCCCGCCGATCGTGACGATTATGGGCCATGTGGATCACGGTAAGACCTCATTGCTTGATGCCATACGCTCCACACGTGTGACGGAACACGAAGCAGGCGGCATCACGCAGCACATCGGCGCGTATACCATCACACATAACGGGCAGAATATCACGTTTCTTGATACGCCCGGCCATGAAGCGTTTACCGCGATGCGCGCGAGGGGCGCGCAGGTGACAGACGTCGCGATACTTGTGGTCGCCGCGGATGACGGCGTTATGCCGCAGACAGTGGAAGCGATCAACCACGCAAAAGCCGCTAATGTGCCGATTATTGTGGCTATCAACAAGATTGACAGACCCAACGCGAATCCGGAGAAAGTCAAGCAGGGCCTGACCGAATACGGTCTGGTCGCGGAAGAATGGGGCGGCGACGCCGTGATGGTGCCCGTTTCGGCGGTTACCAAGGAAGGGATCGACCACCTTCTGGAAATGATACTGCTCGTTTCTGAGGTACAGGAGCTGAAAGCCAACCCGAACCGCCTCGCCAAGGGTACAATCGTCGAAGCCAAGCTCGACAAGGGCAGAGGCCCGGTCGCAACGGTGCTCGTACAGAACGGTACGCTGCACATATCCGATATGATCGTCGCGGGCACCGCGTATGGCCGAGTCAGGGCGATGCTTGACGACATGGGCAACCGCGTTGAAGAAGCGTATCCCTCGCAGCCGGTAGAGGTCGTCGGTTTTTCCGAAGTACCCGTCGCGGGAGACATATTATTTGCGGTGGAACAGGATAAACTAACAAGGCAGGTTGCGGAGGAGAGAAAAGACAAACAGAAAGCGGATATGCTCAAGAACCTTTCAAAGATGACGCTGGAAGATCTCTTCGGCAAGGTTGAGAAAGGCAAGGTGCAAGATCTTAACATCGTCATTAAGGCGGATGTACAAGGCTCAGTCGAGGCCGTCAAGCAGGCGCTCGAAAAGCTTAGCAATAAGGACGTGCGCGTAAAAGTGATCCACGCGGGCGTAGGCGCGATTAGGGCAATGGACGTAATGCTGGCATCAGCATCCAACGCGATCATCATCGGGTTTAACGTCCGCCCGGATAATCAGGCACGCGCTGAAGCCGAGAAGGAAAGCGTCGAAATCCGCCTCTACCGCGTGATATATAAAGCGATAGAAGATATTGAGCTTGCAATGAAGGGTATGCTTGCGCCCGAGTTCAAAGAAGTGATACTGGGCCACGCCGAGGTGCGTACCACGTTCAATGTATCGAGCATCGGCACAATCGCAGGCAGCTACGTAACGGACGGCAAGATTGTTAAGTCCGCGTCTGTACGGCTGCTCAGAGACAATATTGTCGTACATGAGGGCAGCATTGCATCACTTAAACGGTTTAAAGACGACGCAAAGGAAGTCAATCAGGGATATGAATGCGGCATCACGCTCAAAAACTTCAACGATGTGAAGGAAAGCGACGTGATCGAAGCGTTCGAAATGCAGGAGATCAAAGCATAGTGCAAAAAGACAGGATTGCAGCGATCAGCTCGGAATTCAAAAGGGTGCTCAGTGATATCATACGCAGCGATATCAAAGATCCGAGAGTATCTGAGATGGCGAGCGTGACGCATGTGGAAATCACGAAGGATTTAAAATACGCCAAGGCGTATATCAGCGTGTTTGACGATGAGAAAATGAAGAAGTCCACGATCGAAACGCTTTCGCATGCAGAACATTTTATTAAAAATGAGATCGGCGCGCGCCTTCGCATCCGGCGCCTGCCCGATATCACTTTTATACTGGATACCTCGATAGAATACAGCAGTAAAATATCCGAAATGCTTAAAAAAGTGTAGCGGTATGCACTGCAGTTTAGATGAAGTCGGGAAAGCTTTAAAGGATGCGGAAAGCATACTTCTGATAGCGCATATACAGCCGGACGGAGATACGCTGGGCTCCGTATTCGCGCTGCAGCATTTGCTTATCGCTATTGGCAAACAAGCGGCTGCCGCCTGCGACGGTGAAATGCCGGGGCGCTACGCGGAATTGTTTGAAGGCTGCCGCCTGCTGCAGCCGCATGAGATTCATAAACAATACGACCTCATCGCGGCGGTGGACTGCGCCGATAAACTGAGGCTCGGCAAACTGATAAAGTTATATAAAAGAGCATCATTCACGCTCAACATCGACCACCATGTCACTAACGAAGGCTTCGGGGAAATGAACTGCATCGCGGAAGCTTCATCAACAGGCGAGATCATATTTGAACTTGCGCAAAAGATCGGCGCGGCGTTTGACGGCGAGACAGCGAAATACCTGTATATCGCGATTTCGACGGATACCGGCAACTTCACATATTCCAATACAAACAGGAAAAGCATGGCGTACGTATCGGAGCTTGTGGAGCTTTTTGACCTGCGCGATACGGCAGACGCGCTTTTTCGCAGACGTTCGCTCGTTTCCACAAAGCTGATTGCGCGCGCGCTGTCAAGGCTTGAGCTTTATTACGGCGGGCAGATTGCGGCGCTGACGCTGCTGCAGGCAGATTTAAATGAAATCGGCGCAACCGGCGCAGACTGTGAAAACATCGTAGATTTCGCGCGCGAGATTGAGGAAACCAAAATCGCTGTGTTTTTCCGGCAGCTCGATACGGGTGTTAAAATTAGTTTCCGTTCTAAAGGGGATTATGATGTCGGCGCTGTCGCATCGGTCTTTGGGGGCGGAGGGCATTTAAACGCTTCGGGCTGCTGTGTTGGCGGATCGCTTGACGACGCGAAACGTGATATTTTAAAAAAACTGCAGGAACTTCTTTGATGGATGGTGTAATCAACTTTTTAAAGCCGCCCGGCATGTCATCCAATGCCGTGGTTATTCTGATGCGGAAGCTGACAGAAATAAAAAAAATTGGGCATGCGGGTACGCTTGATCCGGGAGCGTGTGGTGTGCTGCCGCTATGCCTGGGCAAAGCGACGCACATTTCCGCCTATATGATGGACGCGAAAAAGGAATACGTGGCCGAAGTTGTATTCGGCAAGCAAACGGATACCGGAGACAGCTATGGAACAGTCACAGAGGTTTCAGATAAAGAACTGCCTTCCGAAGAGGACATAAAACGGGTATTAAAAAGCTTTGAGGGCCGGATACGGCAGCAAACACCTGCATATTCTGCAGTCAAAATAGAAGGAAAACGCAGTTATAAGCTGGCGCGGCAGGGCGCAGCTGCGGATATGCCGTATCGCGAAGTGGAAATATACGAAATGGAATACCTCGGGCGCACGGCGGCGGATGCGCACCGCCTTAGAGTATGCTGCGGCAAAGGCGCTTACATCCGCGTGCTGTGCGAGGATATCGGCAAAGCGCTTTCGCAGCGCGCATATATGTCGTTTCTTGCGAGAACGAAATGCGCGGGGCTGGATATCGCAAACTCGGTTACGGCTGATGAGCTGCAGCAAGGAAAAATCGAGGATTGGCTGCTGCCTATGGAACGGTTTTTAAACGTGCTGCCAAGGATTGATGCTGCAGCGGATCAACGCGAAAAGCTGTTTCACGGAGTCCGCGTTCCGGTTGATGCAGGTGATGCGGATACGGCGCGTATATATGCCGACGGAGAACTGCTGGGTATCGGAAGCGTTACGATGGGAGCGGCGAAAATCAACACGAGGTTGGTAGACAGGCAATGAAGATCATTTCGCTGAATGAAGCAAAAGCCATAAAATTCAACAATATTTCGCTGGCGCTGGGTACGTTCGACGGACTGCACATTGGCCATATGGCGTTGATTGAAGCCGTGAAAAGTGGTAGGGGAGAGAGCGCGGTGTTTACGTTTGACATGCTCCCTATGGAATTCTTTAACGACGATCCGCGCCCGATGCGTTTGTTCACAATGGAGGAAAAGTCACAAGCGCTATGCGCTGCGGGAATAGACTATCTTTGTACTGTCCACTTCGACAAGGCTTTCGCCGGTATGAAGCACAATGCTTTTGCCAAAATGATCCGTGATACATTTTTTCCGAAGCGCGTTGTAGCGGGTTACAATTTTACCTACGGACGGCGCGCAATGGGTAATGTGGATACGCTGCAGCTTGCAGGTGAAGAGTTGGGCTTCGAGGTTTGTGTCATACCGCCGGTGATTATGGAAGGAGAGCCGGTGAGTTCCTCACGCATACGTGAGTGCCTTGCCGCTGGCAGCGTTGAGCAGGCGAAAAAGCTTTTAGGGTATGCGTACAGCGTCTGCGGCATAGTCGGGAAAGGGCGTGGCATTGGCTGTAAGCTGCTTTATCCTACGGCAAATATCATTGTAAATAAAGAAAAACTGCTGCCACGGAAAGGCGTATACGAGGTCGATATTGCCGTGTGCGGCAGCAGCTACCGCGGCGTATGCAATATCGGCGTGAATCCGACAGTTTCAAATGCAGGTCGTGAAAGCGTAGAGGCTCATATCATCGGCCTTAAGCAGGAGGTCTATGGTGAGGCTGTGATTATGCGCTTTAAACGCAGAATACGTGACGAGATCAAATTCAGCGATACGCAGTCGCTAAAGGAGCAGATCGCGCGTGATATCGAAAGCGTAAATAAAGAAGTATAAGCGTTGCCTAACCGGATAAGCAGGAGATATGCTATGCGAAACCGAAGGATTTTAATAAGGCTGCTTATCACGGCAGGTATAGCAATTGCGCTGTGTTTAGGCGCATATTTACTAATGAACGCGCGCGGTGTGCAGCTCGCCGGAAAGATTGTAACGCATTCGGTAACGAACCAAAAGAAGATCGCGCTTACATTTGACGATGGGCCTTCAAAAGATACAGATGAAATACTGGCGATGCTGAACAAGCTTGGTGTGAAATGCACCTTCTTTTTGACGGGCGAAGCGATAGAAAACGATATGGATGCCGCAAAGGCCATCGCAGCCGCGGGCCATCAGATCGGTAATCATTCATACTCTCATGAACGCATGGTGTTTAAAAGCG
>CAZLRM010000108.1:0-5910 GCA_964561895.1 uncultured Christensenellaceae bacterium
CGGCCACAAGAACACGATGCGGCTGAACTTTTCCATGCCGTCGATGGAGCAGATCAAAAAGGGCATGGACATACTTAAAAAGGCGATAGAAGAGAGCATATAGGTTGCATAATATCCGGTATACAAGGCGGTTCAAGTGCCGCCTTTTTCTTTTCTTTCAGCTTTTATTTTTCTATAATATAAAAGAATATCAAACGGCATCGTACGGAATTCGGCGCCGCCTCTTAAAACGCAGTTTTGCGGCAATACCTATACGGCGCTTAAAGCGAATAACCCGGCTATGGCGCTGCATAGCATTACTGCGCGCGCAAAATAGAAAGATACATGCTTTCAATAATCATTTCGACAATGACAATATTTCCGATATGCTGAACTGCTTTTGCGCATATAAAGCCGGGCTACAGCGGTTTTCTCCGGCTAATAACAGCGGTTCATCTATATCTCACGGGCTTTTGTGTTTTAACAGCCCTTTTTAATGACATCGCGGGGGCTGCAGCCACTGCCTGACGTCAGCGTCGCGTTACAGCAAAAAGAGAGGCGTATTTGAAACCAAACAGGGAAACATGATATATTGGTGATATGCCAACGCTCACTTAAAATGCATTAGAAAGAGGCTTTATGAGTAAGGAATACGAAAACAAGTTAAGCGATTTTAAAGAATACGTTAAAAACAGCAGCTATCTTGGCAGCGCTTTTAGCGCGCTTTATTGGGACGCGCGCGTCAACATCCCTAAAAAAGGCATGCCGCGGCGCAGCGAGCTTTTGGGATATCTCTCTACGGAGCAGTATAAGCTGCAAACCTCCGAAACGATCAAGGGCTTTATCGACTATTTTTCTGGCAAACCCGTGCAGGACGACATCACGGCTGGTATGGTGCGCAATACCCGAAAGGAATACGATCGCACGATGAAGATACCCGAGCAGGAATACCGCGAGTATGTCGTGGCCTGCTCCGATTCGGAAGCCGCGTGGGAGGTGGCGCACGCCAACTCCGACTTTGAAATGTTTCTTCCGCACCTTGAAAAGCTCATCGCATTTAACCGCAGGTTCATAGGGTATTGGGGCTATAAGGATACTCCCTACGATACGCTGCTCGATTTTTATGAACCGGGCGCGACGGTAGAGATGATCGACAAAGTATTTGCGCAGCTCAAGGACGCGATCGTAACCCTGGTTGATAAAATAGGCCAAAGCCATTTTCACCCCGACGACTCCATATTCAAAAAAACGTTTTCTGCCGCGGAGCAGGAGAGCTTCAGCCGATTCGTGCTGGAGAAAATGGGCTACGACTTTGATGCGGGGCGGCTGGATGTGAGCACGCACCCGTTCACGATCAATTTTAACAACCATGATGTGCGCATCACCACGCGCTACCTTGAAAACGAGTTCCGAAGCGCGCTGTTCAGCTGCGTGCACGAGGGCGGGCATGCGCTTTATGAGCAGGGCATACCCGATTCGCTGTTCGGCACAGGGCTAGATCAGGGCATATCCATGGGCGTACACGAGTCCCAGTCACGGTTCTGGGAGAACCTCATCGGCCGCAGCCGCGCCTTTTGGAACTATTTCCTTCCCGAGGCTCAAAAGCGGTTTACGCAGTTCAGCGGCGTTTCGCTGGACGAATTTTACCGCGGCATCAACGCAGTGACCCCCTCGCTGATCCGCGTGGAGGCAGACGAGCTGACCTACAGCCTGCATATCATCATCCGTTACGAACTCGAGAAGCAGATCTTCAACGGCGATATCAGGGCATCTGAGCTGCCCGCGCTGTGGAACCGCAAATACAAAGAGTACCTCGGCGTAGAACCCCAAAACGACGCGGAGGGCGTATTGCAGGATATGCACTGGTCGTCCGGCAACTTCGGCTACTTTCCCAGCTACGCGCTGGGCAACCTTTACAGCGCGCAGTTTCTGCATGCCATGAAAAGCGACCTGCCGGATATTGAAGCGCGCGTAGCGGCAGGAGACCTATTGGCTTTGCGCAGCTGGCTCAAGGAGCATATCCACGCATACGGCTCCGTATATGAACCGGGCGAGCTTTTAAAAAGGGTCACGGGCGAGGAGCTCAGCGCGAAGTACTTCATCGATTACCTCAATGAGAAATACGGCGGTATATACGGGCTATAAGCTTGAGTACCTCTTCACGATTATGTGATACAATGAGATAAAACAACGAAGGAGAAGCCCAATGCCGGAACCGGTCTCGATCATCGTCGCTTCTGCACACAAGGATATTGAAACCATCGAAAAACTTGCCCGGGAAATTTGGGAATCGCATTACACGCCTATTATCGGAGCTGCCCAGGTGAAGTATATGCTGGATCATTTTCAATCGCGCGCTGCGATTGAATCGGATATACAAAAAGGGTATGTCTATTCCCTTGCGTACTGGAATGGCAAGCCATGCGGTTACAGCGCAATCCGCTTTGACGCGGACGCGTTGTTTTTAAGCAAGCTGTACGTACTTAAAACCTTCCGCGGCAAAGGCATTGCCCGGGCAATGCTGAGCGCGGCCGAAGCTGCAGCAAAGCAGCAGGGCAAGCCCTGCATACGCTTAACATGCAATAAACGCAATACAGGCTCTCTTGAAGCTTATGCGCGCCTCGGGTTTATGCGCACCGCCGACATCGTGACAGACATCGGCGGCGGCTTTGTGATGGACGATTTCGTAATGGAGAAACGGCTGCCGGACATAGGCTCCGGGCGATAATGCCTTTACATATTATGTCATTTGTCCGCCGTTTGGCTGCGATATGTTTTTGAGCGCTTCCTCGGCGTTATCCTGAAGCGCGGGCTCTATTGAAATATCGCCCAGCGCCACGATACCCACCAAGGATCCGTTCTGCACGATGGGCAGCCTCCTTACCTGACGGCGGCTCATCAACCCCGCTGCTTCATGCACATCCATATCGGGCGTACCTACCACCGGATTGATTGACATCACGTCGCGCACGCGCTGACGGCGAATATTCTGCCCGTGCGCCACCGCGCGCATCGCTATATCCCTGTCGGTAATAATACCGATCACACGGTCGTAATCGCACACCGGGATTGAGCCGACATTGAACATCTCCATCAGCTTGGCCGCCTGCTCTATGGTCTCCTCCGCGCTTATGGTCGCAACTTCCGTAGACATAATATCCTTTACCTGCATTGAAAATCACCTCCGATTATATATTGCCCCTCATCGCCGACGTTTATAAACGGTATGCCTAATTTCGGGTAAAAGATATTTTACCCGGCGGCAGCCGCGCTGTGGTATAATATCACGTATAAACAATCAGGGAGGATTGTCGTGAGCAGATCAGACAAGTGGTTGTCCGTCATCGTACTGGGGTTGATTGCTCCCGTATCGCTGATGCTGCTTTTCTGGTGGGGAAGCATACCACTCGTCAAAGAGAATACCACGATCGCGTATCTTGCGCTCGCGGGTTTCGCGGCTGGCATAGCGCTGGATTGCACCGTGCTGCGCAAATTTACCGTCAGTCTTTTCAGCCTGCCGATACCCGCGCTTTTCGCGGTTGCGTTTTTCTATTCCATATTATTTTTCGGCTTTTTTATGGGCTTCCCCGTATTCAACGTACTCATCGGCATCTCATGCGCGTATGTCACCGCGAGAAGCTGCGTGCTGAACGGCGAAATCCGGGAGAACATACGAAAAAAAGCGCGCGCCGTCCATCTGTTTTCGCTGATACTGCTTTTTTCTATCTGTATCTGTACCGCTGTATTATCATTGCGTGAAGCATCGATCGGGCTTCAGGTGCAGCATATGCTCGCTCTGACTTTTAAAGTCACTCCCATGATGATCTGGGCTATCATATTAGCAGGCGGTACGGCGCTGCTTGCTTTCCAGTATGGTATGTCACGGTGGATTTTCCGCAAACTTGAAAAGAAAGCTATGCCTGTTTTGCAGGAATGAAGCCATATATCACGTCCGTTTGAGGCGGATCACAGATTGGCGCTAACCGCCTAAATTCCCTCAAGGTCAAACGGCGGTATATAAGCTTTGTCGGCGCTGCTGCGCCGCTGCATGAAACCGCTGCTCAACCCGAGGCGAACCGCCTCGGCCACCACCGAATCGTATTCCATCGCCGTCACGCGCCGATTAATTTCCGGGAAGCCTTTGACGAAATCCGTCGGCGTGTACTGGCTCATCAAGCTTAATACATACTTGTCTTTCGGCAGATTTTCCGCGATCCAGCGCAATATTTCCATGGAGTCGCGCCGCGCGCCGGGCAACACGAGATGCCGGATGATCACGCCTTTTTGCATCATGCCCTCGCCGTCGTACTCAAGAGCGCCAGTTTGGACAATCATCTCCCGTACGGCCTGCGATGCCACGTAAAAATAGTCCCGCGCGCCGGAATACCGCTGCGAGATTTCGCCGCTGGAGTATTTGATGTCCGTCAGGTATATGTCCGCATACCCCTTTAGCTCCCGTATCGTATCAATGCGCTCATAACCGCCGCAGTTAAAAACCACAGGGATACGCAGCGCGGGCATTGCACTTTCGAGCGCGCGGCAGATTTGCGGCAGGTACGGCGTGGGCGATACGAGATTGATATTGTGCGCGCCTTTCTCCTGAAGCTTTAGAAAGATTTCAGCGAGGTGCTGCACGGGTATTACTTTGCCGTAACCCTCGCGGCTGATACTATGATTCTGGCAGTATACGCATTGCAGCGTACAGCCGGAGAAGAACACTGTGCCGCTGCCGCGAGTACCGCTGATGCAGGGCTCCTCCCAAAAATGCAGCGCTGCGCGCGCAGCTTTGATACCGCTGCCGCAGCCGCAAAAGCCGGTTCTTTTATCGCGGTTTACGCCGCACTGCCGCGGGCAGAGATTGCAGGGGTTAATCGAAAGCATATGGCGCTGCCTTAAGTGACGGGATTGCCCGTGCGAAAATCCGTATGGCCTCTAAAACCGGCGTATCCATCTTTTTTATGCCTCCCAAAACCGCGCGTAGTATTAAATGTCATATTCTCTGCTTTGCACTCAAGTTTTGTGCTTGCGATATCATGCATTATTATTCATTTGGCTGAGCGCGTTATTCAGATTATAAATGGTGATATTTCTGTCATCAAAAAAATAATTAAATCGTATATTTTTTATCGCAAGCTCCATACAGCTTAAGTGCTGCTCGTAATTAACAGAAGATAACCTGGTCCATGTAATGTTGTGAAGCGGTACATACAAATAAGAATACTCATAAGCGTCCGCTTTCTTTGCGGAAACCCTCCGCTCCAGCACAATCATCTCATTACCGCGAATGATAAACGCTGTTTGAGATAAAGCAATCGCCTCGCTGTAAAGCCGCTGCACAGATCCGCCTTTTCTCTTCACATGCATACGGTGCTGGTAAGCCGCAAGAACCAAGTCCGGATCATCCTTTTGCAGTTCGCTTATCAGATTGTAGAACAACATATCCAACGAGCCAAGGCCGCCCGGCCTGTAGATTATCGGCATGCTTTGTATTTGAACACAGCGCATGCCTCCGCTGCTTTTCCTCATAATAATGTTGATCAGTTTACAGATGATCTCTTCGGAAACGGTGTTGTACCTTATCACTACCGGCCCCAGCGGCGTATAAAGTATCAATTCTCCCTTCAGCAGCGCATGGATATCCCTCACCGCTATGATATCCTGATAATCAATTCTTTGTTCGATTACATTCCATCCGATTCTCGTCAGAATCCTCAGGCAGCCCTCGTATGCACCGATGAGATAATCGTAAAGATCCGTACCGGGGCGGGCGTCCCTTCTGTCAATCATGCATGGAACCTTAAACAGCAGCAGATAATGGTCCCATCCATTGTAAAACCCTTTGAATATTCTCGGAACGTCTTCTTCGCTGTTTATTTCGTGAATCCATGGGCCAAACGCATCATATTCTTTATTCCGCTGTTCCATATTGCC
>CAZLRM010000109.1:0-5907 GCA_964561895.1 uncultured Christensenellaceae bacterium
GATGAGCCCCGCGATATTGATGTCGTCCGGGCCGACGCCGTCCATGGGCGATATCACGCCGTGAAGCACGTGGTACACGCCGCGGTACTCGCGCGTCTTCTCGATCGCGAGCACATCCTTCACGTCCGCGACGACGCAGACGCAGGAAGAATCACGCGACAGGTCGGCGCAGACCGTGCAGGCGGTTTCGCTTTGGGACATCAGATTGCCGCAGATGGGGCAGAGCACCGAGCTGCGCTTGGCGTAGCGCAGGTCGTCGGCAAAGGCATCCACCTCTTCTTCGCTCATACCGATCACATGAAAAGCGAGCCGCTGGGCGGTTTTTGCGCCGATGCCCGGCAGCTTTGAGAATTGAAGTACCAGCCGCGCAAGCGGCTCTATGATATTGCTCAACGCTAGAACATCCCCGGTAAGTTCATGCCGCCCGTGATGCCGCTCATGCGCTGCTGCATCATTTCGTCGGCCTTATTGAGCGCCTCGTTGACCGCCGCCGTGACGAGGTCTTCAAGCATCTCCACGTCATCCGGATCAATCGCGTCGGGCGATATCTTGACGCTGAGTATCTTTTTCGCGCCCGTCGCGCGCACGGTGACCGCACCGCCGCCCGCGGTCGCTTCCACCTCGGACTGCTCAACCTCGGTCTGCGCCGCTGCCATGTCCGCCTGCATTTTTTGGGCTTTAGCGATCATGGAGCCCATGCCGCCTGCCATGCCTCCGCCCATAGAAGGTCTTTTTGCCATCGATTTTTCCCCCTTCAGATCTCCTCGATATCTTCTCCGAAAAGCGTTTGAGGCGACGTACCCGCCGCTTCGTGCTTTTTAAATACGACCACTACGGATAGCGGCCTGCCCGCCGCCGCTTCAACGGCCTTCACCACGTCCGTGTGCGCCGTTTCCTGCTTTAAAAACTCCGCCGGCATCTCATTGTCCTCAAACAGCACTTCCAGCCTGTCGCCCGCGAGCGATACGCGGGTTGCTTTTTTTGCATGTACGCGGATGTAGGAGTCGAGCCTGCCAAGCGTATCTTTCCACAGCGCCGATGCGGATGCGTCCTGTGCGGCGGGCTTGGCCGCTGCGGCTTTTTCCGCTTTGGGCTTCTCCGTTTTCTCTTCCGCAGGCATTGCCGCCGCCGTTTTCGGTGTGGAAACCGATGCTGATATACCGCGCGCCTCAAGTGCGGCCAGCCGCGCCTCCAGCTTTTCGATGCGCGCCGCATCGGGCGCCGCCGCGTCGTCCTCGGGCGCCATCAGCGCCATCACCGCTGTTTCGAGCACGATGTCGGCTCTTAGGTTCTGGCGCATCTCGTATTCCTTGCGCAGCAGTATATCGAGCGCGCGCACGCAGGCGGCTTTGCCGTAGCTTTTGGCCAGCGCCGCAATAGGCGCGTCTGCTTCTTCTCCCGCAGCCCCCGCCGATATCCACATCATGCGGCGGAATACGTCCGCGAGATCGTGAATCAACACGCGCGTATCCGCGCCTGCGCTGATCATGTCGCGCAGCGCTTCAAGCGCCTGCTTCTCTTCGTATCGCGCGATGAAGCCCGCGAGCGCACGGAGCGTCTGCATATCCCCGCCGCCCAGCGCCGCTGCGACGCTTTGCATCGTGATATCGCCGCTGCCTGCGCACTGGTCAAGTATCGAGAGCGCGTCGCGCATGCCGCCCTCCGCAGCGCGTGCGATGTGCGAGAGCGCTGCTTCATCATATTGATAGCCTTCGGCCTTGGCGATGCGCATAAGCTGCTGCGCAATATCGCGCTGCGATATGCGCTTAAAGTCAAACCGCTGGCAGCGCGAGCGTATCGTCGCGGGCAGCTTGTGCGGCTCGGTCGTCGCAAGTATGAATATCACGTGAGCGGGCGGTTCCTCAAGCGTCTTCAATAATGCGTTAAATGCGCCCTTGGAGAGCATATGCACTTCGTCGATGATGTATACCTTGTATTTTAAAAACGCGGGCAGCAAGCTTACGCGGTCGCGCAGCTCGCGCACGCTGTCCACACCGTTGTTGGAAGCTGCGTCGATTTCGACAATGTCTACCGATCCGTTCTCAGCGCTGTGCTTGCAGGCTTCGCACTGGCCGCAAGCTTCGGCTCCCTGCCGGTTTACGCAGTTGACGGCGCGCGCAAGTATCTTGGCAAGGCTCGTTTTGCCCGTGCCGCGCGGCCCCGCGAAAAGGTACGCGTGTACGGTCCGGCCTGTCTCGATCTGCGCGGTCAATACTTTGGTGATATGCTCCTGCCCGACTACATCGGCGAACCTTCCCGGCCGCCAGACGCGATAAAGCGCCGTATATGCCATGGATATCCTCCCTTGAATTCGCGCATATAATATACCATTTTTACGCGCGCTTTGTCTACCTCGGCTGCGCTGAAACTAAAGGTATACGCATCACTGAAAATGCGCTACAATAGGCGTTGGAACCGATCACGCGGCAATGAAAAAGTTGACAGCGCGCGTGAGCTTTCGTTTTTGTCATACTTGTGTTATAATTTGAAACATAATCGTAAAGATTATGAGGTGAAACGTGAGATCCAAGTTCATCGATCCCAGGATGTTCAAACATATTGACTGGCTGCTGTTTGCCAACATCGTGCTGCTCATCATGGTCAGCCTGGTGGCGATAGCGAGCGCGCTTTCCGAGCCGCTGACAGGGGAAACGAACTCATTCATGGCAGTGATCGGCCAGCTGGATTTAAGCTATACCATACTGCAGCTGCAGTGGTTTGGTGTGGGGCTGTTCGCAATGTTTATCGTGCTGCTGCCCGATTACCACGCGATCGGCGAATATTATAAATGGATTTACGCCATCATCATCGTGTTGCTTATCGCGGTATACTTTTTGGGCGCTGAGGTAAACGGTACAACAGGGTGGTTCCGTATTGGTACGTCTGGCTTCCAGCCGAGCGAGGTGGGCAAGGTCGCCATGGTCATCGTATTGGCGAGGATGATATCGAACCGCACGCAGGGCAAGGAGGGCGGCATCCGCAAGCTCAAGGATATTCTGCTGCTGCTTGTCGTACTGGCTGTACCCGTTGGGCTGATATTGCTGCAAAAAGACTTTGGCACGGCGATGGTATATATGTTTACATTCTTCTCGATGTTGTTTATTGCACGCACAAGCTGGAAGATTCTCGTCGGCCTGTTCGCCTGCGTAGGCGTCGCGGCGCCCGTTACATGGATGCTGCTGAAGGACTGGCAGAGAAACCGGATCTATACAGCTTTAAATATCCCCATACCCGGAATGTCGCCGGAGGACATTAAGAAGTATTCTTGGCAGTCCGACCTTGCCCAACAGGCTGCGGGCTCCGGACAGGCGACCGGGCGCGGGCTGTTCTCCATCGGCGGCGAGAGCGAGCTTTCCAATATCCCCTATAAGCATACGGATTTTATATTTGCTTCCACAACCGAGGCGGTTGGTTTTGTCGGCGCGATGGTCGTTATATTGCTTTACTGCTTGCTGTTGTTCCGCACGCTGTATCTCGCGACCAAAGCCAAGGACGATTTCGGTTCATTGGTTATTATAGGCGTTTTCGCAATGACGATGTTCCATGTGTTTGAAAACATCGGCATGAACATCGGCGTGATGCCCATCACGGGAATACCGCTGCCGTTCTTCAGCTATGGCGGTTCAAACCTTTTAACCAATATGATCGCTTTCGGACTTGTCATCAACGTCTCCATGAGGCGCGTGAGATGGTCTTTTGACTAGCTGCGGAGGAGTCTATCGCTTGACATGGTAAATAATGTTATAGACAATGTACGCAGAAGAGTGTCCGTGCGCACGTATAGCGGACAGCCGCTCAGCGATGGACATCGTGAAGCGCTTAACGGCTTTATCACGGCAGTCCAAAATCCGTTTGGCGCACAGATTCGCTTTAAGCTGCTGAATGTGTTTGAATCCAAAGAAAAGATAAGTACGTACGGTTTTATCCGCGGCGCAAAACAGTATATTGCGGGCTGCGTTAAGACGGGCGGTATGGATTCAGAAGGCTATGGCTACGCGATGGAGCGCATCGTGCTGGAAGCGACAGACATGGGGCTTGACACGTGCTGGCTCGGTCTATTTAAGCACGGGCCCTTCGGCGAAGCGATGAAGCCGGACGGCGAAGCGATGCCCGCAGTTTTAGCGGTAGGATATGCCGCAAAGAAGCGGTCGCTGTTGGACAGGGTGACTGCGGCCGGCGCGGGCGCGCGCACGCGCAAACCGTTTGAATCACTGTTCTTTGAAGATGATTTTATCACACCGATGAGCGCCTCGGGCAAACTAAAGGAGTGTCTCGAGCAGGTGCGCCTCGCCCCGTCAGCCTCCAACAAGCAGCCGTGGCGCGCAGCAAAGCAAGACGGCGCGGTGCATTTTTATATGGCGGAGGACAAGGGGTACGCGGGCAATCGGTTATTGGGCTTTTGTATCCAGCGTGTGGATTTGGGGATCGCCGCGTGTCACATGGAACTGGGCGCAAAGCAGCTTGGCATGCCGGGCGGCATTGCGATAAGCGACCCAGGACTGAACGCGCCTGGGGGCTGGCAGTACGAATTTAGCTGGCTATAGTATATTCTCCCAGCTCAGGCCGATCATATCGCGCAGGTGGTCGATGTAGAACAACCCTGAGGACGCCTCGGCAAGCGCATTCACGCGGTCGTTCTCGCCGCAAAAGGCTTCGATACGCTCCGCCGTCGCGGAGATCACATCCACTTCATTGTGTTCGTAAAGCGCCTCAAGGCGTTTTTTTTCGTCTGCCCACTGATCGCTGAATTTTTTTGAAGCCGCCTGCGCGGCGTCGCTGTTTTCTGCAATCAAGGCATTTTGCACATCTTCCAGCGCGGCGGTGAGCCGCAATGTGGCGCCTTCCACATAGAAGTATTCAATGATCGCCGCGGTGAATATGATCGCGAGCAGCGCGATGATTACCATTTTCTTACCCATTGGCGATGCTCCCCGTAAACTGCATACCGTGGTAATCCTGCACGAGTGCCTGCCCGGTCTCGTCGCACAGCGCGAGGAACACGTCCTTCACGCGCTTGATTTTGTTTTGACTGAGTAGGTTCATTAAGCTGGTTTCATTAAAGCCGAGGCGCTTTAGGTTATCCGACTTTAAATCCCCGTCGATGATGATGTCGTAGCAAAAGCCCGGGTTGGCGGGTGAAAGCTGCATATCTTCTGGTGTTACCCCGCGCTTTTCGGGCTTTAGCATCACGCTTAAGTTGCCGTTGGTTTCAAGTACGGCATAGTGCACATCGGCAAGGTTTATCACGTCTTTGCCGCGAAGCTGCTCTAAAAGATCGTTCAGATTGTATGAAAGGCGCTTTAATTCGTGCCGTACGACGATGCCTTTGTAAATCACGATGCTGGGTTTGCCCGAAAAGAACGCGCGCAGCTTTTCGCTTTTAAGCGAAAGGAAAGCGATGCCGTTATGCAGCACGAGCAGCATCACGATGGGGATGATGCCGTACGTGATGGGCGTGCCGGGGCTGTCCATGGGCGTTGCGGCAACCTCCGCGATCATGACCGCGATGATAAGCTCGAATGGCTGCAGCTCGCCCGCCTGCCGCTTGCCCATCATGCGCATGATGAGCATCGCAAAGAAATAGATGATGACTGTCTTGATGATTACGTTGAACATACAATTATTTTTTGCCGGGAACGCAATATTATGTGTCTTACAGTACCGTTTATAAACAGCGTATTTATTGACAAGCGCTAATGAAAGTATTATAGTACTAAAATAGTTTAATATAAAAGAAGGTGAATAGGATGTCCCTGCAATACGCGCTGATGGGTTTTCTGGATATTTGCCCCATGTCGGGTTACGACCTCGTCAAAGCCTTTGATTACGCGGCGCTGCACTACTGGCACGCCACGCATACGCAAATATACGGCACGCTCAAAACCATGGAGAAGGACGGCTGGATAA
>CAZLRM010000110.1:0-5884 GCA_964561895.1 uncultured Christensenellaceae bacterium
GAACTCGTTCTTGCCGCAATGATGCTGGCCTCGGGGTATATTCCGGCTGAAGGCTGGCGGCTGACGCTGCGCATACTTTTTTGCGTCGGGTTCGTGCTGATGCCGATATTTTTATGGTTCATGTACCGATGGCTCAGAAAGGATAACGAGGCGGCGAGCGATGAACTGGAGCAGATGATACTATTGAAGGCGCTGGCGGCGGGCGGGCTGGTTTCAGTATCGCTCGTGCCATTCCTGCTTGTGCTGGTCAGTATCTTTTCTGAATGGGCGGCGCTGATCGTATTTATCTTTACGGCGCTCGTTTGGGGCACGGTAAAGATAACGACTTTTATATTATATAAAAAGTATTGAGGAGGAGATTGCCTTGACTGTGATTGAAACGAAAGGATTGACAAAGTTCTACGGAAAAAACCGCGGCATCGACGACGTGAGCATCTCCGTAAATGAAGGCGAGATATACGGTTTCATCGGCCCGAACGGCGCGGGAAAGTCCACGACGATCAAGACGCTGCTCAACTTCATACACCCCACAAAGGGCAGCGCTAAAGTGCTGGGGCTGGATTGCGCCGCAGAGTCGCATCGCATCAAAGCGCAGACGGGCTACGTGCCGAGCGAAATACGTTTCTACGAAGACCTGACGGTGCAGGATTTTTTGGAGTATGCCGCGCGGTTCCGCAAGAACGGCGCAGATACCAAGGGGTGGATCAGCCGCTTCGGGCTGGAAACCAAAAAGAAGATCGGACAGCTCTCCTCCGGCAATAAGAAGAAGGTAGCGCTCGCTGCCGCACTGCAGAGCCGCCCAAAGCTGCTCATACTCGACGAACCCACGAACGGCCTCGATCCGCTGATGCGCCAGACGCTGTTTGCCGCGCTGCGTGAGCAGCAAACGCAAGGCTGTACGGTATTCCTCTCCAGCCACAACCTTGACGAGGTGCAAAACCTGTGCGACCGTGTGGCGATCATACGCGAAGGCAAGATCGTGGATGTGCGGTCGGTACGTGATATGGCCGCGGCACAGGGCAAGAAGGTGACAGTGTTTGGCACAAGGCTGCCGGAAAAACTTCATGAGGCTGCGAGCATTGTATCGAAAGATAAGGACAGCGTGGTATTCACATGGAAGTCGGGTGATATGCGCGCGCTGCTCTCGCTGCTCTTAGCGATGGATATCAAGGATTTCCTCGTCGAAGACGAGAAGCTTTCGGACATCTTCATGTCCTACTACAACTAGGGGGTGCGGGTATGAACCAATTCAAGATGGATTTTAGGCGCAATTTCAAGTCGCTGCTTGTTTGGGCGTGCGTCACGGCGGCAGTATCCGCGCTGATCACGGCGCTGTATCCCAGCATGATGCAGTCGGATATGCTGGCGCTCATGAACGCTAAACTTGCTTCGCTGCCGCAGGAGATGGTGGCCGCGCTGCATATGGAGGGACAGGATATCCGCGAGCTTCCGCAGTACTTCGCCTATATGTTTCAGTTCGTCGCGATGGCGTCCTGCATCTATGCAGGGACGCTGGGGTTCACGGCGCTCTCCCGTGAGGAGAGCGAAGGTACGATCGAGTTTTTGTACGCGCAGCCCAGAAGGCGCGCTCAGATCGTTTCGGCGAAGCTCGCCTCGGCGTGTGTTTCCTGCCTCGTGTTCTTTGCCGCAGTGGGGTTTGCCTCGGTGCTCGCGTGCGTCGGTGTCAAGCCGCAGGAACTGTCGCTGATCGATCTCGTTACGCCCGTCAAAATGGTGCTGCTGGGCACGATGATCGCGGGATATACCTATCTTTTTATAGGATTTGCTGTATCGGTCTTTTTAAAGAAGGCAAGGCACGCAGCCCTAATGGCAGTCGGATTGTTCTTCCTGCTCTATATCCTGGGCAGCATTCCTGCGATGGCAGGCGTATTGGATTTCTTAAAGTGGATATCGCCGATCAACTACTTCATCCCCAACGAGGTCGTTGTGGGCGGTATCATAACGCGAAACGCGCTGATCTGTCTCGGTATCATGGCAGTTTGCGCAGGCGTCACGTATACGGTGTATCAGAAGAAGGATTTTGCGGTTTAGGCAGTATAAAAAAACGCAGACCGGGGAGATAATCTCCGGTCTGTGTTTTTATCTGTAAGATATTTTCGCCGAACCTATGCGCATAACTAAAATGCGTCTGCGGGAAAATAATCTTATCATTCAAGGAGGATACGAGCATGGCAAAACGCGGCAGCAGGCCCAACCCCGATGACCGCAGCGACAACGTCGAGCGGCTTCAGAAGAATATCGATATGACGTTACACAACATGGAGGCGGCGGACGAGATGATCGCCAAAACGTCTGACGATAAAATGAAACGCGAGCTTAAGGAAAAGAACGATCGAAGGGAGCAGTCGCTTAGCGGCTTCCGCAAAGAGATACGCGACGAGGCGCGCGCGGAGGAAGACAAGAAAGAATAGCGCGCCTAGTACGGGGAAAACGGACCGGCAATAAAAAAGAGCCTGCGTGAGGCTCTTTTGCGTTGATGTACGATCAATAGAATATGTCGCCGCCGTATTGCCGCGCGGTGTCGAATGTATATACCGTATCAGAGGGTATTATCCCGGGCAGGCAGTAATAGTCCAGCATCATCGTAGCGACGATTTGTTTTTTTAATGAAAAATTCATTGCTTCCTGTACGTCTGTGCCGGTGTCCGTCGGCGTGTCCTTACCGGTATCATTGCCCGCGTTTGTATCTGTACCATCACCTGCAGTCGTTTGTATGCTTATATCCAGAAGCGGTGTCTCGATCATCAATCCCGAAATCCGTATCATATACGGCGCTTTCTCAAGCGCTTTGAGCACCTTTTTAAATTCATCGTATGTTCCCATCATTTCGATGTTGATCTGATAGCGTTCGATCATGCCGGTTTGCTCGGTTCTTTTAAATTCGATACTGTTTTTAACCGCGTGGTCGCTGACCGTTTTACTTAAATATACGAGTACGGGCGGCTGATCGAACGAATATGCGGCACTGTCGCCGTATTGCGCCAGCTGTTCGTCCATGCTGTCGATCTCTTGCTGAAGCTTCTCGGCGTTATTTTTCTGCTGTTCGTTTGCAAATACCTGCAGTTCCTTGGTTTCGATATCGGAATTGAGTTCCTTGATTTCATCCATACAGGGCTTTAAATACAACAAATAGTATGCGCCGAACAACGCGAGCAGCGCGACGATAATGAGCAGCATTCTTTCGCGTTTGGATATACTCATGGTGTGACCTCCTCGATGGTTACGGGTTCTGCCGCGGCAGTTGACTCCTCGGGCTCCGCAGGAAGCACGGAGGAATTGCTGAGCGTGACGGGCAGTATCAGCTCGATGTTAAATGTGAGGTTCCCTTCGTCATTAATTTTACTGTCTATCATAAACACTTCGCGGAATTTGCCCGTTTCGCGAAGGCGCAGACAAAAGGCTGCGATTTCATCGTCTTTTTTCGCTTGGCCGCTCATACTGATCATTTCTTCCGCCGCAAAAATGTGCGTAACGTTAATGGAAGTAGGGAGCGATGACTCTATCGCGTCCATATATCCGCTCATATCCGTTTTTGCTTCGTCAATCGCACCAAACGCTTCAAGCTGCCGGCTGCGGTCTTTATGCAGGCTCATCAGTTTGGCGATATCCTCTTCCGTTCCCGAATGGTTCGACAATTCGCTTTCGAGATTCGCCGCGGCCAGTTTTGCGGCGGTGCGCGCGTTGTTCGGGAACGTGAACCCGGCATAAGCCGCGCCCGCAAACATGAAAACAGCGAGCAGCGTAACCCCCAACTTCTGCGCGGAGTATTGTTTGGCTTTTCGCTTCTGAAGCAGGTTGATATCTGTTTTCATCGTTGGTCCTCCCTGAATGTTGCGGCATACGCATTAAGCATGAAAGAAAAACCCCTCGGATCCATATTGCCCGGCAGCGCGATGAAATCGCTGGCAAAATGAACGGGCAGCTTTAAGTGCTTTTCCATATACTCTGCGAGCCCCGGCAGCAGCGAGCCGCCGCCCGAAATATAGATTGCACCAATGCTTTTTTTAGTGCGGTTTTTAAAATAATCGAATACGCGGGTGATCTCAAACAACTGAGAATCCACTTCATATGTGACTGCCGCATTGATATCGGCGTTTTTATGCGTGCCGCTTAAAAAATCGTTTTCGCGCTTCATCGTTTCGGCAGTGATGATATCCTTGCCGGAGGTTTGGGATATCGCATCCGATATATTCTGGCCGGCGCGCTTGATGACATTGCTTACAAAAAACCTGCCGTTATAATACAGGTGCACGCGCGTGTGCATGGTGCCAAAGTCGATAACGCATATACCCTCGTGCGAATTGAACGGCCCGTTCTGGCCGAATTTAAAGCGCAGCAGCTTTTCAATCGCGTTCTCACACGTGTCGATTACACGGATATCAAAGCCTGCGCCGTGCAGCACTTTTTTATAGCTGTTTATGATGCGCCGGTGCGCGGTGGTGACAAGCACGTGGTACATATCGACGCCGTCCTCCTGCGACGTACCTGCGATTTTATAATCGACGTAGTACTTTTCAGGATCGACAGGCAGGTAGCCCGACATTTCATTGATGATGTTCTGGTACAGATCCTCCTCGGAAAGCACAGGCAGCGTAAAGTGCCGGATGATGATGTCGTTGCCGCTGAGTACGACGTTGCATTTGCCGCCCGAAAGATGCGCTGTATGGCGTGCTGTCTTGAGCGAGCGCATCAGCGCGTCCTCGGAAAGTATGTTGACATCTTCCACGCACCCCTCGGGCATCTTATGCACGACGAAGCGCAGTATTTTACCGTCCGACGCTGTTTGCACCATTTTGAGATTGGAATGGCCGATATCGATGGATATCGTCGCCGTCTGTTTGATCATAGAACTCTCCTTACGATTGGTTGCCTATCGGCTTGATGCTTTGTCCCATAAATACGTCTTCATTGAGCTCGGGCTCGCTTGACTTATCGGGAAAGAAAAACTCGTTTTTCGCGCTGTTCACGATGGCCTCTATATCAGAGCGGGAGTAGTTGACGGTAAACCATCCGGTTTGTGTGACGCTTCCCTTCGCGATAATGGCTCCGTTTACCGTCGTGTTGCCCACGGAGATATCCCCGCCCGCGAACAGCACCGTACTGTTGTTGCCCCCGGTAAGCGTAATGTTTCCCCCTGCATAGACCACGTGGTTGACGCCAGCGACGCCGCTGTTGATGCTGATATTCCCCGCAGCGTAGTAGCTGGCGTTGAGGCCGCCGCTCGCGGTGATATTGCTGTTGCCCCCGCAGACCACCAGCCCTTCAAATGAACCGTCAGGCATAGTGAAATCGCCGTTGCAATATATGGCGCCGTGGAAGTTGCCTGTGACATTCACCTTGCCTTTGCAGTAGACGGTGCCGTAAAAACCGCTTGTGATATTCGCGTCGCCGGCGCAGTATACCGTAACGTACTTTGTAGCGCCGCTGCATGAAAAGTTACCATCGGTGTAACACTTGATGCCGGGCGAAGATGCCGGAGCGATCAGGGTCAGGTTGCCTTTGCTGTATACCACACTGCCCGGGTAGATCGACGGCCCTGTATCGGAAAGCGTAAAGCTGATCCCCGGCGCCGAAGTGATCGATACAGCCTGGCTGGGGTATGCGCTGCTAATTGTGCCTGATCCCAGCGTGCTGTTATTTACCGTGATGGTATAGTTAGGGTTGGTCATTGCCGGGTTGCTGTACGACACGCCCGAATACTCCAGACAGTCGTTAATTGTGTCGGCAACGCCGGCAGTGACAGTCATTACGTTAGGCGATGCCACATTATAATACTTGTTGTTGGGATTGGAAAATGCCGAAGTGAGGATATTGCCGCCGTTTACGCTAAAGCCGCTGGAATTCGTAAGCGTGCCGCCCACCT
>CAZLRM010000111.1:0-5875 GCA_964561895.1 uncultured Christensenellaceae bacterium
ATATAATGGTTTCATATTTTATAAAGGAGCACGTTGATGAAAAAAAGAGCGATATCCCTAGTTTTGTTTTTGCTGATGGTGGTATTGGCGTTTGCAGGCTGCGCAGCCAGTGAAACCTCAGCGGTGGCCCTTAAGTTTTATAACGCACTGAAAGACGGCGACACGGACGCGATGATGGAGTGCCTTGATCCTGAAACCGTGAAAACACTTAATAAGCAGCTCGAAGCTGCCGGTATGGAGTTCAGTGATGTCTTTGATATCTCCACCATGATGGACGAAGAGGGCATTGACGTAAGCACCTTAAAATTCAGGGTGGTAAAAGAAGATGTCGAAGGGGACACGGCGACAGTTACCGTGGAAGTATCCTACAAGGACGACGGAGAAAATGTTAAAGAAAATACCGAGCTGCCGCTTAAAAAGGTAGACGGGAAATGGTATGTATCCTTTGGTTTTTAAACCTTTCCTGCTGGTTTCCAGTACAATAAAGCGGTAAAACGTAATTAAGCAGAAGATGCTGAAGGAAAGGCGCTTCTCAGATCGCTGACAAACTTCGTTTGCCAGCGATTTTTATATGCATTACCCATCTTTATGATTGCCTTTTCGGGAACGAACGCTCTAAAAGGTATGTTTCTATGTTAAGTCTAAAAGGGCTTTATAGCACGTATCGTCCTGCCGGGCGTGGGCGGCATGAAGGCGAGGGATGCGTTAATTGACGCATTCTGTGAGAGTGTATTTGCGAGGAGCAAAGCGGGTAACGTGATGGTAATAAAAGCTTGGCTTATTGTTAAGTAATGACGTATTCTTTACCATATCGCTTAAAGTACTCTATCCTGTAAACTGTATCCTCCTATATAGTCGCAAGAAACGGAGCGTCTACATCATCAATATTGACAGTAACCATTGGTTTTAACTCTTTTTCATGATCGCTGCCCTCCCAAAACTTCATTATGTTAAATGCTCCCATACCGTGCTTCTGGCATTTTCTTAATTCTTTTAGCCATTTGATATAGTCATGTAACTCCTCCGCATTGGCATCGCTCCCACCCAAAACCGTACCACAGTCACACATATTATTTGTTACACGCAAATAAAAACCATTTTTAATTCCGGGATTGAACAGCATATAGTCTAGGGCAAAGGTGATATCCGTTGTATACCCAAATTTTTTACATATATCGCGGAATAAATCGTCATTTGCTTCTTTTGCAATACAACAATAAAGAAAATTGCACATGGCTGACACCTCATAGGAAATTATATCATTTCTCCACAAACAAAAACAGCGTTCCTCTCGTAACGCTGCCCTCACGCTTTTATCCCCTTTTCCCGTCCGCCTTCAAGCAGCCCTTGCGGATGCTGCACGGCTCGTACCCGCCCGCAATCAGCCTGCCCGCCCGCATGCCGATGGCGCCAAGCAATTCGCCTAAGTCGTCCGTCCGGTGCTTGCGGAATACCTCCAGCAGTATGTTGGCGCAGGCGAGCGCATCCTCCAGCGCGTCGTGATGCTTAAACTCAAAGCTCAAAAACTTTGAAACCGTGTCCAGCCTGTGATTCTCTAAGTCTGCCCACGTGCGCACCGAGGCTTTATATGTGCAAAGATAGCGGATATCGGGGTACTCGATATGGTACATCTCCAGCACATGCCGCAGCGCCGACATATCGAAAGCCGCGTTGTGCGCCGCGACGACGCAGCCGTTGATCCTTTGCAGTATCTCCTCATTGTACAGCGCGTCAAACTCCAGCGCACCCGCAACGTCGCTTTCGCGGATACCGTGTATCGCCACGTTGAAGGGGTCGAAACGGCGGCAGGTTCTGTGCGGCTTGACCAGCCAGAACTTGCTTTCCTCCACGCACCCGCCGTTCATGATGACAAGCCCCACCGCGCAGATACTGCCGACGAAGCTGTTGGCCGTTTCAAAATCGATCGCAGCAAATCGCATGGTTGATACTCTCCCTGTCTTCATTTATACCATACCGATCGTTGTGCGGCAAACGATATCCCGCTGTACAGCGCCCGCCGCCGATAATGAGCCTCCATTTAGTGGAGGCAGCACGAAGTGCCGAAAGCGTGTTAAAAATAAAAGCAATATCTCCCCAGATGAAACGGGAGGAAATATGGCCTTGGTTTAGCCATTCCCTCCCGACAGCACCCGCGCCGTCCAATGGGCGCGCTTATTTTTACTTCTTCTTTGAAACCGGGTTCATGGATAACCTGCCGTTGTCGTCCTTGATATCCTTCGTCTTTTCCTCTTTATCCTTTACATCCGGCAGCTGAACCGGAAACGGCACTAAACCGGGGTTCACCGCGCGGTATTTCCTTGACACGTTCATCACCTCTTCAGGGTTAGTATTCCTCCCAATGCCGCGATTTACGCGCACTGCCCGATTCTCAATAATCATCACGGAAACTGCCGCCGCTCTCGCCCGCCTTTACCGGCTCCGTTACCTTCTCATCCTCCGTGAGCGTCACGCTTTTAATCTTCTGCGGTGTTTTGGGCCGGTCGGAATAGTCCGTCTCTGCGGCGGCGATCTCGTCCACCGTATCCATGCCGGAGATTACCTTGCCGAACGCTGCGTACTGCCCGTTAAGGTATGGGGCGTCCGCGTGCATGATGAAGAACTGACTGCCCGCCGAGTCTTTGCTTTGCGAACGCGCCATGGATATCACGCCGCGCTCATGTTTGAGGGGGTTGTCCACGCCGTTGGACGAAAATTCGCCCTTGATGGAATAGCCGGGGCCACCCGCGCCGCTGCCGTTGGGGCATCCGCCCTGTATCATAAACCCCGTTATTACGCGGTGGAATATGAGTCCGTCGTAAAAGCCTTTTGCCGCGAGGCTTTTAAAGTTGGCTACGGTATTGGGCGCAGCGGTTTCGTCCAGCTGTATCTCTATCTTTTTGCCGTTTTCCATTTCGATAATGACCATTCGCCGTTCTCCTTTTAATTACTGATGCTCATTATACCCTTTTAACGCCCTCCTGCAAAGCAATGCCGTTTTCTTTTTTTACATCTTCCTAACATCCGTATTATAATATGGGGCGAGGTGTTGTTTATGGCAAAAATACTCATCGTCGAGGACGATCAGCCCATCAGCGAGCTGCTGCGGCGCAACTTGACGCTTGTGGGGCATGCGTGCATTCAGGCCTGCAGCGGCGAAGAAGCGCTGAAGGCGTATGAAGCGGACGCTTTCGACCTTGTGCTGCTCGACCTGATGCTACCCAAATTGAGCGGTATGGAGGTATTAAAACGCATATCCGCTCCCCGTTATCATACTCACCGCGCGCGGCGGGCTTACCGAGCGCGTGCAGGGTTTAAGCCAGGGCGCGGATGATTACATCGTCAAGCCGTTCGAGACTTTGGAACTGCTCGCGCGCGTCAACGCGGTGCTTCGCCGCACACAGAAAAACGACAAGAGCTTTACGCTGAGCGGCACGCAGGTGGACATCGCGGGGCGCAAGGTTTTCTCCTCAGGCGCGGAAGTGGAACTGACGCCTCAGGAGTTCGCGCTGCTCGAAACCTTCATCGTCAACAAAAACATTGCGATGTCGCGCGAAAAGCTTTTGCAGCTTGCATGGGGCTTTGATTACTTCGGCGATACGCGCACGGTAGACGTGCACGTACAGCGGCTGCGCAGCAAGCTGAATTGGGAAGACCGCATTAAAACGGTATACAAGATCGGTTACCGTCTGGAGGTGTAAGCATGCGCGTCTGGGAAAAGAACTTTCTGATCACGCTGGCGCTGTTTTGCGCGCTGTTCTTCGGCTCGGTGTTCGCCGTTGCCGCCACCGCCTTTTCCTCCGCGCTCGGCTCGGAGCGCGAAACGGCGCTGCGGGAAGAAGCGCTTCTTGCGCAGGCGCTGCAGCGGGACATTATTAACATTGAAGCGGGAGAGAACCCTCTGCCTCTTTCCGTGCCTTCGCTGGCCGCGTCATACGCAGCACCCTATCAGAGGAAAAATATCTTTCTGCAGCTGAAACAGGGGGAATCGGTGCTATTCGGCAACCTGCCCGCCGCAGTGGTATCGCCCGAAGCAAAAAGCGGCGGCCGTGTATGCTCCGCGATTACGCTTGGCAGTGTCCCATACCTTTGCGTCCGCGATACGCTGACGGGAAAAAGTACGGAATATTCGTTTACGTACCTTAAGGATATCTCTCCCCTGCATATTTCACTGCGCGCTCAGGCAACGCTGCTCGTCTCTCTCGCAACAGCCGTATCCGCCGCGTTTGCCGCTCTGCTGTATATCACGCTTAAAAAGCTCTACCGCCCCATCGACAACCTTGCGCACGAGCTGCGCACACCTTTAACCTCTATCCGCGGCTACGCCGAGTATCTGCAAACCGCCGCTGCCAGCGAGGAGGAGCGGTGCTCCGCAGCGGAATACATCATCGGCGAAAGTAAGCGCTTATCAGAAATATGCGAGAAGCTGCTTGCGCTTTCCAATGTGCGCGAGGGCGAAATCGCGCTGGAAAAGGTGGATATGCCCGCGCTGTTTGAAAGAGTTAAGATGGCTTACCCGAATATCGTAACCGAGGCAACGGAACGCTTTGCGCGCGGCGATGCCGCCCTGCTACAAAGCCTCGTGATGAACCTTGTTTCCAACGCCGTCAAGGCCGGGCCGGAAGGCGCCCCGGTATACCTGTCGTTTAAAGAAAACGTGCTTGCCGTGCGCGACAGCGGCTGCGGCATGAGCGCCGCGATGTTTGCACGGCTGAATAAACCGAAATACCGTCCGGCTGCGCCGGATAAAAGCGGCGGCAACGGCATTGGCGTGCCGCTGTGCCACGCAATCGCGCGCGCGCACCATGCGCAGCTTGTCTTCACCTGCGCCGAAAACGGGGGAACGGTTGCGCGCGTCACTTTTACAGCTTCGCAACACCGCGATGACAACACCGAAACCGATGCGCTCTACGATGATGAAAATGAAAGGAGAGCGCTATGAAGAATTTGAAGCACGGAAAAGTGATATTGCTCGCCGCCGCCATCATACTGGCCTGCGCAGGCATGCTGGTCACCGTACTGCTGATCGTGTTTGATGCCATGGGAAGTAAGGTTGTTGCGGAGCAGCAGGAAAATACCGCCGCGGTATCCGCGTTGCCCGAAACGCAGAAATCGGCTGTCGTTGCTAAAAACAATATCATCGATCAATCGGGGGATGCCGCCACGGCACTGGCGGAGCCCGACGCACAGTACATCTCCGAAGAGGATGCCATTGCGATATTCACGGAATTAATGGATAACCTCTTTGAAATAACCGTTGATACTCAATCTGTGAACGTGACACTGGATATCCTGCCGCCAGGCGCAACCTGGATCGTTACATTTGACGGATATCTCTGCTGTATCGATGCGATTTCGGGTGACGTAATAACCTGCGACAGCGACACTAAAACTTACAGCGGAAAGTGGCTCCCGTTCGGCCAGCTTGAAAAGGATCCATATTATCAGACTCTTGAAGACAATCCGGATAACGTCTATATCCAAACCGTCAGGGAAATCGTAAACTCCCATCTTGCCGATGGGCGCAGCATCGATCACATTGAAATTCACGGTGTCCAATTCATCTTTTTAAATGAAGACAGCCTGGATATCAATACACCGGCAATGGCAGCCGTTGCAGTGGACTGTGGTGTCTACATGGATACAGGCTTAAGTTATACGATCGGCGTGTGGGGTAATGAGAGCGATTTGCAGATCTACAGGTTTTTCTCCCACCAGAGCTGGGATGCCTGCAAGTATGGCTATTATTATGAGGAATATGTCGAAAACTATTTGGAGGAATTTCCTGAAGGCGCCGCATAAAGGTTCAACCTTGTATCTTTTCAAAATCAAAACCACCAGTTAAACTGGTGGTATGCACTAGCCCTAAAAGGGCATA
>CAZLRM010000112.1:0-5860 GCA_964561895.1 uncultured Christensenellaceae bacterium
TTTTTTATAATCGTACGATGTTATTCTTTCGCAGAAGGAGGGTGGTCTTAATGCACAATTTGAAAAAGAACATTCTCGGCAGTTATAATGCCGTGGATGTCGACAAATTGTTATCTAAGGTGAGGATTGATTATGAGAAATGCTTAAAGGAGCAGAAAGAGAGAATTTTAAAGCTCAGAGAAGAAAACAAGGAAATGTCTGCAGTCATTGATCAGTACAAAAACAGCGAAAGGCTGCTTGTGGGTGCAATGACACGCGCAGAGGAAACTGCCCAGACGATCATCAGCGCTGCGGAAAAAAAGGCAAAGGAACGGCTTTCGCGCGTCGAGGAGGAAGAGAAACAGATCAGAATGACGGTGGAAGCGGGATGTCAGAGGCTTTACAAGCTTAAACGCGCCAGCGAGGCGATATATCGGGCGATCTCAAAAGCCACCGGAGAAAGAGATGAACAGCCGCTCGTTTCGAGCGGTATCCGTCCTGTTGTAAAGCTGTATGACGGCCAGCATTGATGCGGCGTCACCGGTGCGGCTCCCTTCAAACGGTATCGGGGTAGGGAGCCGCTTTTTTATTTTCCAGGTATCATATGGCCTAAATGTGTTGTTTGTTTATTCATATTGCGTTATATTGGTAATAAAAAACGGGAGTAATTTATAGTGGATATTATTTTAGATCGCAGCGCAACACCCGATTTAACAGCGATTGCACAATATATACGGGAACCCGCAAGACAGCTTTGGTTGGAGCTTATTTGCCATATTGAAAGCGTGTACCGATCAAAACCTAACATCGTATACAGCGTCTGCGCCGGAAAACCGGGCTGGAACGTAAAGTATAAAAAGAGCGGTAAAGCGCTATGTACGCTGTATCCGGAACCGGACAGTTTCATCACGCTCATCGTATTGAACGCGGAGGATATTGCCCGGTTCGAAGCAGACAGAGCGGCATATACGGATGAGATAATACAACTGTTTGAAAATACAAAGCTGTTTAACGGTACCAAATGGCTTATGATCCGTGTCTCAAACGATAGCGCACTGAGTGATATTAAACGATTATTCGAATTGAAAGTAAAACCATAAGTGTAGATTAGAAATAGTTTAATAATAATAAAGGCTCCGGTTGTACCGGAGCCATGCATTTTTATATAGGTTAGTATGTCAGCCCTTCAGCGTTTCGTCCGCAAAGTTGGCGGGGTCAATTTTTCTGCTGCCGTTTTCGATCTCTTTAATCATTTGTACGATACGGGTGTTTACAGGAGTGGGTACACCGTATTGCGCACCTTTTTTTGCGATATAGCCGTTGAAGTAATCCACCTCTGTAGGCTTGCCGCGGCTGATGGATTGCAAACTGGATGATTTCAGGCGGCGGTATTTAAAACCGATAATTCGGATTAACAAATGACGCCTGAAATTATCAAGCGCTTTGCTTCCGCGCATGAGTGAATCATAATCGAGTTTGCCGCCATAGGGCGGTATACGCAGCTTCATCGCTTTTGCTGTGTCCATCGCCTCGCGGATAATCGATATGAATATATTACGTGCATCGCGCATTTTCATAATTTCGCCAAGATACAGACCGCTGAGCACGCCAAGCGATGTGATGCAGGCGTTTACGATCATCTTGGAGTATAACTCCTCGGTGATGTGTTCCGATATACGCGTCGGAGCCACGGACTGAAGAACTTGTGCAAGTACGGAAAGATCGATCCCAGGAACGGTTCCGCCGATTACAAAATCGCCTTCAGAAGTCATATTCAGCGTGCCGTCCGGCAGCATCGTAGACCCCCAGCCGACCACGCAGCCGACAGCGCGGCGTGCGCCTACCACTTCTGCGAGCGCTTCGATGCAGATACCGTTCTGCATTGAAACGACGAGAGAGTCATCTTTCAGATATGGAAGAACCTGCTGCGCGGCTTCGGGCATATCGTAAGCTTTGGTGACGATCAGCACGATGTCAGGTTTTCCGGCAATATCGGAAATTTTTTCAGCTGCTTTAAGCTTTATATACTGCTCTCCGCGTACGCCGGTAATATGAACGCCCTCATGTGTAAACTGTTCCGCTTTCTGCCGATGCTTGCATATAAGCTGCACATCGTATCCTGCTTTCGCAATAAATGCTGCTGTAATACCGCCGATTGCGCCTGCTCCGATTACGGCAATTGATAGATTTGAAGCCATGCTTTTCTCCCGTAGGTATATTTTTAAATTATTATAACATGAAATCCGGCATATACAAATGTAATGCGAAACAAAAATGATAGTTTGAGTATGTGAATATCAGCACATTCCGGCAATCCGTAAAAATCGAGATATAAAAGTATCCTGGAGGCATTAATGGATACATTTATTGTTTTGGTCATTTGCGTAGCGCTTGCATTCATAGCGGCAAGTATGGCGGTAAAGAGAGGTTACAGCTATGGCGGGCTTCGGGTATTCGGATTTTTTATGGCTGCCCGCTGTCATCGTTGCCGCTTGTCTGAGCGATAAAAGCATTAAGCAGAATATGTTACTACGCGCCGTCATCATATCAAACGCCTTAACGCAGCGCCCTTGACACCGCCGGTTTACAGGGCACATGTACAGCCTCAAACCGCACCAACCGCATATCCGGGGCCATGCGTTTGCGCGTATTGCGGAACGCACTCCACCTAAAAGAAGTATGCGGCAGCTGAGGTGCTAAGCTTTCGTTACTGGTTTTACAGCGATGCGAGCAATTGTGTCATGGTTATCACTTCGAGTCTGCTGTCGTTTTCATGAACGTAATCGACGATGCGCGCGTAAAAATCCGGCGGTATCTGCATATGCTGGTCGCTTGTCACCGCCTCGATTTTGTGGATAATTATTATTAGTACGCTTTTATTGCGAATTGCCTTATCAATTGCGCTCTGTACGTATGTAATACTCATGCCGTATGAAAGATTGCATATTTCAACATTTTCCAGGCTGCATCCGGACTTGGTTGCCCAAAGGCTTTTCAGGCTTCGGCCTGCGTCATAGCCCTCCGAAACGATTATTTTTAGCGTATCTTCATTGAAAGAGCCGCCCGGAAACACGAGGATATCCGAACCGCGCTTAAAACCGTGTGAATTAAGCCACTCCCGCGCATTATTCATTTGTTCGGCTTGTTTATCAGGCGCATGATTGGTTAATAATTCGTGGTTATGTGTGTGGTTAAGCATATCCCACCCGTCTATATACAGGTCGGCGAGCTGACTGTATGTCATATAGTTTTCGGTGCCGACCGCAGCAGGAATCACCGCTGCGCAGCCCGGATAATTATATTTTTTCAGTATCTCGTGTCCTTGCGTATATTGCGTGTCCCATCCGTCATCCAACATAAATATGATGCGCGCGGATTTGGACGTATCCGCAGTGGACAAGGCATCCGGCTGGCCAAGCAGTTGGATATGCACCGACGCGTCAGAGGCCCATGCGGATGTATGTCCCAATACCGCGGGTAAAAAGATTACACAAAGAGCGAGCGAAACCACAAGTATGGCATATATTTTAATCATCGGTTTCATCATGATGACACCTCAAATATCGATTGTGTATCTGTTGTTTTACTGCGCGCGACTTTGTTCCAATTTGCGTTTCTTCGGTTCCAGAAATAGGAGACCGTGCCTGCCATGTATGTAAACAGATTGAAATATCGATAGAAAAGCATATCGAGTATCATTGCACGCAATATCTTCTTCCATGAGCCTTGAGGATACCGATGGTATTTTCTCGAAACGCATAAAGCGCCCACGGTATATAATAAGTTCAGCAACAGGCAGAGTAAAAAATAGAAAACGAACATCTGCACCGAACCGGGATAAAGCACAACCAGCACAGGGATCAGCAAATAGTTGAGCGAAGTAAAAATACAGGAGCTTTGTCCAATCACAAACGCTTCGACAAGGTAATGGAAGCTTAAGCTTTTATATAGAAAAGTTTGCAGCAAGAACTTTTTATGATGCACCGTACAGTCTACAAAACCTTTTTGCCAGCGAAGCCGCTGCCTCAGCAGATCGTGCCAGTTTTCCGGGCATTGCGTATAGCATAGGGCTTCGGGGATGTAAAGTACTTTCATTTTAGTGTTGTGAATCATTTGTTGTATGCGCATCGTAATATCGATATCTTCTCCCAATGTACGGCGGTATCCGCCCACAGCAGTCAGCGCGGACCGTTTGAACGCACCGAATGCGCCCGAAATGATTGCAGTCGCATTTTGTTTGGACAGCGAGAGCTTATAGATATAAAAACCCTTTATGTACTCAAGCATTTGCAGCGAAACCAAAGTATTTCGCAGACCTTTGTAGCGATGATTATATAAGCCTTGATCGTATCCCTGAATGATATGAATCGCGCCGCCCGCAGCAACGACATTCGGGTCTTCAAATGCATTGTTTAGTATTTTTATTGCATTCTTGTCCAGAATGCTGTCCGCATCAAGTGTGACGATAATTTCAGATTTTGCGATCTTTATACCGGCATTAAGCGCATCGCTTTTTCCTCCGTTATGCTTGTTAATGACATAAAAGTTGCGGTATTTTTCGGAACGGTAAACCGTCGCCCGGCCGTTAAGCGGCACGTCTGTCATCCTTTTGAGTTTTAGCAGATCATCAAGCTTTTGCAGCGTTCCGTCATTTGAACCGTCATTAATATAAATTGCTTCATAGTTACGGTAGTTTATTTGAAGTAATCCGTGGATCGATAACGATACCGTATCTTCTTCGTTATAACAGGGTATGAGTATACTGACCCTGCGCTCTGCACAGTTGCTGATCATACGCTTTTTCCGTGTCAGAAGCGCATTTATTAAATGAAAAAGCGGCAATATTGTGCTAAAAAATATAAGCAATTCAAGCAGTACCATGGGTTTCTCCTTCTGCCTTCTCGCGGCTGTAAACGCGAACGTAATCAATTTTCATGCTGACCGGAAACTTTACCTTATTACTCGGTTTGCCTGGCCATACGCCGCCGACCGCAAGCGTAAAGAGTATATATAAAGGTTCATCCGGTATATCTTTTCGGATGCTGTAATATTGCTCTTCGTCCACATACCAGCGGACTTCGTCTTTGTCCCATTCAAGCGCATATAAATGAAACGCATCGGGATCGGTGATATCGGTATGACCAAAGGATTTTTTATTGCGCCCTTTAACTTTATGATGATATACGCCGTATACTGTTCCGGGTTCGCTTCCGACCATTTCGACTATATCCAATTCATAGTTTCCGGAATCTGTTGTCATCCAAAAAGCGGGGAGTATACCCTTGCTTACAGGCAGACTGATACTTGCTTCAATACGTCCATACAGCATTCCGAGTTTTTGGTCTGTATCTACCATCCCGGAGGAATATTTTTTTCCTTCGATAGACTCTCGTTTTGCCGTAAGTATCAGACACCCGTCTTCAATATATGAATTGGCAGGGCTGTAATATTGAAGTTCTTTATTGTAGTTGTTTTTTCTCTCCATTTCCGTCCAATACTCCATGCTAAGCAGTGGTGCTTCAAATTCGTCAGACCATACAAGGTCCCAGCCTACCGGTTCCGGCAGTTTTTCGGGTGTTTGCTCAACAACTTTTAATACCTCCCGCGACTCGGTGGTTTCCGGCGCAAAAAAAGCTGCGGTATCATATGCCGTTGCCGGCGTTTCATTGGCAGCAGGCAGCATATCCGGTTCAACAGGTTCAACTGCCAGAATAGTATCATTCTGATGCCCAATCATCTGACTTTGTCGGAATGGATCAAAAATATATACAGAAAAAATAGCTGCTGTAATAATTAAGGACAATATCAGAACGGCTTTCTTCATATGTACTCCTTTCCACACAGTTTGTGTCTGAGTATCTATATGTGTGGCAAACACAAA
>CAZLRM010000113.1:0-5827 GCA_964561895.1 uncultured Christensenellaceae bacterium
GCGCGAAGCACCCGGAGGGCAAGCGGCTGGCCGACGTACAAAAGTGCGTGCGCACAGGCGATATCGACGAGGTGGGCGACGCTTCGCATTGCACGTTTTTTGAGATGCTGGGCAACTGGTCACTCGGCGACTACTTCAAGAAGGAAGCGATTGGCTACAGCTTCGAGTTTTTGACCTCGCCGGAGTGGCTGGGCATCGATAAAGACCGCCTCTACTTCACGTGCTTTGAGGGTGATGCGGACGCCCCGCGCGATACCGAATCCGCACAGTTTTGGATGAGCCACGGCGTGGAGGAGAGCCACATTTACTTCCTTAATAAAAAACACAACTGGTGGGGCCCCGCCGGAATCACCGGCCCGTGCGGCCCGGATACCGAGATGTTCATCGACACGGGCAAACCCGCCTGCGGCCCGGACTGCAGCCCGGCCTGCTCGTGCGGCAAATACCTTGAAATCTGGAACGACGTGTTCATGCAGTATAACAAGACCGCGGAAGGCAAGTTCGAGCCGCTCTCGCAGCAGAACGTGGACACGGGCATGGGGCTGGACCGTACGGTATGCACGCTGCAGGGCAAGGCATCCGTATACGATACCGACGCGTTCGTCGGGGTGCTCGCTAAGATCGCGGAGCTTTCCGGCAAGAATTACGCGGATGATACCGAAACCACGCGCGCTTTCCGCATCATTGCGGATCACGTGCGCTGTGCAACGTTCATACTCGGCGACGAAAAGGGCGTGACGCCCTCCAACGTCGATCAGGGCTACGTGCTGCGCCGCCTCATCCGCCGCGCGGTACGCTACGCGCTGCGCCTGAATATCCCGGAGCAGTCTTTGCAGCATATCGCAAAAGCGGTCATCGCGCAGTACAGCGAAGTTTACCCGGAGCTAAAACGCAACGAAGCGCGCATCATCACAGAGCTAAACCTGGAGGAGGAGCGTTTCTCACGCACCATCCGTCAGGGGCTCAAAGAGTTTGAAAAGCTGCAAAGCCGCTTAAGCGGCAATGTGATCGACGGCG
The DNA here is from genome assembly GCA_964561895.1 of uncultured Christensenellaceae bacterium. Classification (GTDB taxonomy): domain Bacteria; phylum Bacillota; class Clostridia; order Christensenellales; family SZUA-584; genus JAEWCC01. Next base: position 1,018 of record CAZLRM010000113.1, read on the forward strand.
TTTCCGCGTTCCACCTCTACGATACGTTCGGCTTCCCGATCGAGTTCACTTTAGAGCTCGCGCAGGAAAATGGCCTTGCCGTGGATACGCAGGGCTTCGAGGAAGCTTTCAAAAAGCATCAGGAAATTTCGGGCGCGGGCGCGGAGCAGCGCTTTAAGGGCGGCCTTGCCGACACGGGCGAAGAGACCGCGAAGCTGCACACCGCGACGCACCTGCTGCACGCGGCGCTGCGCAAGGTGCTAGGCGGCGAGGTCGCGCAAAAGGGCAGCAACATCACGGCGGAACGGCTGCGTTTCGACTTCTCGTTTTCCCGGCCTATGAACGCGGACGAAATCAAAGAGGTCCAGCGGCTCGTCAATGCAGCTATCGACGCGGCTGTCGATATTACGTGTGAAGAAACGAGCGTGGAGGACGCTAAAGCCAAAGGCGCGATCGGTCTGTTCGAGTCCAAATACGGCAGCGTCGTCAAGATGTACACAATGGGCAGCTTCTCACGGGAGATCTGCGGCGGCCCGCACGCAAATAACACGGGCGACCTCGGGCGATTCGAGATACAAAAGGAGCAGAGCAGCAGCGCGGGCGTTAGGCGCATCAAGGCCGTGCTGCACGAAAATTAAGCGCATAGTCAGGGGGCGCTGCCCCCTGTCCTCCGCCTATGGGGCAGTGCCCCTTAGGTATCCCATTAAAATGCCCTAATGGGCATTTTTTACCCCTATTTTTGATTACTAGGTACACCATAAAAAGCTTATTTTATATAAGCTATTCAGATTGCTCTAGTATTCGCTCACATAACAACAAGGTAAAATTATCTTTACAAGGAGCTTGCGGCAAAGCAATCTGTTGAGCATTGCCGAAGCAGCATGCCCTCCGAGAAGCCGCCTTCGCGGAGGGCAAACTATAGTTGGATCGTAAAAGCCGTGTGCAAGCGCAGAAAAGCGGAGATTGCACGCGGAAGCGAAGCGTCAATACGGCTTCATAAACTCCTGCGTCCAGTAGAGCGTGCCCGCCGCCGTCTTGGCGACGCCCACGCCGATCGTCGTGTACGCCGCGGAGAGTATGTTGGCCTTGTGCCCCGCGGAGTTCATCCATGTGTTCATCACTTCGGAGGCGGTTCTTTGCCCGTATGCGATGTTTTCTCCCGCCGCGCTGAACTTAAACCCGAACGACTCCATCATCTTGAACGGCGAGCCGTACACAGGCGATTGGTGCGAGAAGTACTTGTTGTCGATCATATCCTGGCTCTTGATGCGCGCCATACGCGCCAGCTCGTAGTTGTATTTGAGCAGCGTGAGGCCGCGCGCCGCGCGCTCCTTGTTGACGATCTCAAACACCTGCTGTTCGTACGCAGCGAGCGATCCGGTGTCGGGTATCGTGATCCTCTGCCCCACGTAGATTCTAGACGGGTCGGTGATGTTGGTGTTGGCCTTCAGCAGCTCGTTAAGGCTGATCTGATAGCGCTTTGCGATGCCGGACATCGTATCCCCCGGCTGTATCGTGTAGGTCACGTTCTTCGTTGTGGGTATCGTAATTTTCTGCCCCACGTAGATCATTGAGGGATTCGTGATTTTCGGGTTCGCCGAAAGTATTTGGGATATTGTCACGCCGTTATTGTTCGCGATTCTGCTCAGCGTGTCACCCGATTTGACCGTATAGCTGTAATCCGCAAAAGCCGTCACCGCCGTCACCGCACACAAAACAGCGCAAATAACCGCAATCCGCAATATCCTTTTAACCGTATTTTTCATTTTGATTCTCCTTTTTCCGAGCTGATATTCATTATTCTGCGACCATTTTTAAATAATTATTTACGGCGGTAAAGCGAAGTGTTACCATCAGAATGAATACCGCTTTAAAGGATGGGCTCTTCATGAAACAGCACGTGCCGACTTATGTGAAGATCAAAGAATTGATACAGCGCAAGATCGAAAGCGGAGAGCTCGTACCGGGCGCGCCGCTGCCTTCGGAACGGTCTTTGGCCGAACAATACGGCCTCTCGCGCATGACGGTGCGCCAGGCGCTTTCCGATCTCGTCGTTGCGGGCGCATTGTACCGCGAGCAGGGTCGCGGCACTTTCGTATCCGCGCGCAAGATGCAGCAGCGCAACATCACAAGCTTTTCCGAAACGGTGCGTCAAAAGGGCTTTGCGCCCGGCACAAAGGTGATCAGCTTCTCCACGGTGAAGCCGCCCGACGACATCGCCAAAAAACTCATGGCCACAGGCGAAGTCTACCGCGCGATGCGCATCCGCCTCGCGGACGATACGCCCGTGGCGGTAGAAGAGGTGTTCATACCGCTGCACATTTGCCCGGGTCTTAAAATCGGAGATCTGACGGCTTCGCTTTACAGCCTGATCGGCGACGTGTTCGGCCACAGGATCAGCAGCGCGGACAGCTCCGTCTCTGCGCATCACCCGAGCGCACGCCAGCAGGAGCACCTTGGCATTTCACGCAATACTCCGGTCTTAAAAATCGACAGCCTCTACTATTCCGTCAGCGGAGCGACGCTCTATTACGAGCGCGCGGTATACCGCGCGGATATGTACGAGTACAACATCCGCATCTCCACGCAGCCGGGAATATACAGTGAATAGTGAATAATTAGAATGTTATGAATTCTTTTTTCACGACATCGAAAAGCCCTTTATCCGTCAGCCGGATTTCCGGAATTACGGGCAAAGCAAGGAATGACAAGGTGATCAGCGGGTCGCAATCGTTTTGAATACCCAGGCTGCGCGCCGCTTCAACCAATGCTTTCTGGCGCTGCAAAACGTCCTCCGCAGGCGCGTCGGTCATGATCCCCGCAACGGGCAGCGGCAGGCTCGCGAGTATTTTCCCCCGGCTCACCACTGCATACCCCCCGCCGCAATTCGCCAGGAATCGGACCGCCGTCAGCATATCCGCATCGTTGTCCCCGGCGACGACGATATTGTGCGAGTCGTGCGCAACGGTAGAAGCGATCGCCCCATGACGGATATCCAGCCCCTTGACGATACCGATGCCCGCCGTACCCTTGGCATGATGCCTTTCAATTACCGCAAGCTTTGTAAGCCCGTTTCCGGCAATAAACTCACCGTTGTTGCGCGGAACCTCTATGTCGATTCGCTTCGTCAGCAGCTGGTTTTCGACAAGCTCAATTACCGGTGTCGTGCCCGATACGTTCAATCGTAACGAAAGTTCCTCCAACCGCCCGACATTTACGCTTGAATACAGTTGTCCGGGGATTTCCGGCGCACGGTATTTCGTCTCCTCATACAACTTACCGTCCGTAAAAACATCCAGCACCTTAAAGGATTTGATATCCTCAAAGAGAACCAAGTCTGCCTTGTATCCGGGGGCAATCGCGCCGACACTTTTAAGCCCGTATGTTTTTGCCGTGTTGATCGTCGCCATTCTGATCGCGTCGATCGGCGAGATCCCCCAGGACACGATATTCTTCAGTATATAATTGATATGCCCCTCGCGCAGAATATCCTCAATATGCTTGTCGTCGGTACAAAGCATAAGCATATCCGTCGGCATACGGCGGTTTGCAATTTCCTTCACGATGGGCTCTATTCCCTTAACAGCCGATCCCATCCGTAAGATGATGTGCATACCCGTGCGAATTTTCTCCAGAACCTCGCCGAAGTTTGAGCATTCGTGATCCGTAATCGGTCCCGCAATGCGGTATGCGTTGAGCGCCGAACCGGAAACCAGCGGAGCGTGCCCGTCTATGGGGCCCTGCCTGAAAAGCTCCAGCTTATCCATCATCGTCTCTTCGCATTGTACAGCGGAGACGTAATCCATCACTTCCCCGAGGCCTAATACGCGCGACAATCCGATGAGCGATTTTAGATCCTCCGCACGCAAACTTGCACCGCTGTTCTCGAAAGGCGTAGCCGGAACACAGGAAGGAAGCATAAACCACACCTTCAGCGGCAGGTTTTCCGTAAGGTCGGCCATGGCCTTGACACCCGCCACGCCGCAAACATTGGCAATTTCGTGAGGATCCGCGATGACGGTGGTGGTTCCAAAAGGCAGTACCATTTTAGAGAAGGTTTCGGGTATCACCATGGAAGACTCGATATGAACGTGCGCGTCTATCAGCCCCGGGCAGAGGTACGCGCCGTTTGCGTCATACATATGCTCGCAGCGGTAATGCCCGATTCCGATGATCGTATCGTCCCACAAGGCCGCGTCTGCGAGCAATATTTCGCCTGTAAACACATTGATGATATTCGCATTTTGAATCACGTAATTCGGAGTATTATTTAACGCTGCCTGTATACATGCTTTTCGCTGTATTTTGTCCATAGCATCTCCCGGTCAGAATCATATCACCTGAAACAGCAGAACGGTTAACGGAATCGTGACCAATGAAGCGAGCGCGGTCCAAACCATACCGCGCGTGGCAAAGCGCGCGTCCGCGCCGTAGTGCTGCGCTACAATGACCGACTGCGTCATCACGGGCAGCCCGGTCTGTACGGTCAGCACGTTACGCATCAAGGTAAGCTCCTGTGCGCTGGCATGCGGCATTCCCGTTTTCAGCAGCGCTATGGCCAGTACGCACACGCCAAAGCACAGCGCCGGGGTCAGCGCGAACCGCCCCAAAAGCACCGCGCCCATGCCCTTTTCATACTTCATTCCAGGTAGCCCCGCTTCATAGATCATGCAGCCCGTAAACATCAGCGATAGCGGCGTCGTCAGCCCGCCCCCGTACTTGCAGATATCGAGCACGAAGGAAGGCAGCTTAAGCCCGGTCAGAATCACAATAAAGGTAATGAGTATCGCGATCAGCGGAGGAGTCGCGAGCTTTCTTAAAATCTCTGCCG
>CAZLRM010000114.1:0-1901 GCA_964561895.1 uncultured Christensenellaceae bacterium
TTCTTGCGGTAATTGTCTTTGGATTTATACTTGTATACGATAACCTTCTTCTCTTTGCCGTGCTCCATGACTTTGACTTTCACCTTCACGCCGTTCACCGTAGGCGTTCCGATCTGCACCTTGTCTCCGTCGGATACGACGAGCGCTGAAAAAGTCACCGTCTTGCCCGGCTCTACCGGAAGCTTCTCTACCCAGACGATATCGCCCTTGGCTCCCTTGTACTGCTTTCCGCCCGTTTCAAATATTGCGTACATGCTGCTACCTCCTCTTCCCAGTCTCGCCGTAGTGGCATCCTTTCGGATTTTAAGGCCATTTTCGTGCGGCTCAGTTGAAGATAATATCATAATTCAACTGCCCTGTCAACAAAACACCTTTGCTTTGCCTATGAGTTTTTCACGTCCCTTTGCGGATACAATCTCAACGACCTTGAATTCGTCGTTGTTGATGGTTTCATTGGAAAGCACATAAAACTTGACGCCCTCTATTTTGGGAAGCACCGGAAGATCCGGCTCGCTGTAATTATCGATATACTCCGCAACCGACGGGTGCACCTCGATTAAAAATTCCTTGATGCTGGTATTGGCCGCCTGGCGCATCAGATGCCGCCGTATATTGAGCGCCGTCGTTTCTTCGCTGTCAATCTTGCCGCTGCCGCCGCAGTACGGACACGTTTTTTTAACCACCGTGGAAAGCCCGCGGCGCATCTTCTTGCGCGTCATCTCCACAAGCCCTAGGCTCGTGATGCCCAGCACGTTGCTCTTCGTACGGTCTTTGGCAAGCGCTTCCTGAAGCGCTTGCACAACCGCGGTGCGGTTAGCCTCGATCTCCATATCGATGAAATCGATCACGATGATGCCGCTGATGTCGCGCAGCCGCAATTGCCGCGCGATCTCCTTGGCGGCCTCAATATTGACATCGAGTATCGTCTGCTGCAGGTCGGTATCGCCTACGAACTTGCCCGTGTTGACGTCGATAACGGTAAGCGCCTCCGTCTCGTCGATGATGATATATGCGCCGTTTTTCATCCAGACCTTGCGCTCCAGCGCTTTATCGATGCGCGACTGTATACCGAAATCGTCGAATATGCTCACCCCGCCGGTATAGAGCTGAATACGCTCCTTCATGTACGGCGCGATGATGCCTGCGACGGCAATCACTTTATCGCAGTACTCGCGGTCGTTGATGATGAACTCCGATACCTCGGGTGTAAACATATCGCGCAGCGTGCGAAACACGAGAGACTCTTCCGCGTGAATCAGGCGCGGCGCCCTTAAGACCTCGCTGCGGCTGAGGATACGCTGCCAAAGCCGCTCCAGAAAGCGGATCTCGCTTACAAAATCTTCGGCCTGCATACCTACCGCCGCGGTGCGTACAATGAGGCCCATATCGCGGGGCTTTATCTGCTCCATTATCTCTTTTAAGCGGTTGCGCTCCTGCTCGTCCTCGATGCGGCGCGATACGCCCACATGGTTCACCGTGGGCATCAGCACAAGCATGCGCCCCGGCAGCGTCACGTGCGTCGTGATGCGAGCGCCCTTCTGCCCGCCCGGCTGCTTTAGCACCTGCACCATGATCTCCTGCCCTTCGCGCACCATCTCCTCAATGCTCTTGGGCCGCAGGTTGGGATATTCCGTTTTCTGGCCGAACACGAAGTCCGACGTATCGGCTAAGATGTCGCCCGCGTACAAAAATGCGTTGCGCTCAAGGCCGATGTCAACGAACGCTGCCTGCATGCCGGGCAGCACGTTCGCCACGCGGCCCTTATAGATATTGCCGACGAGCCTTTCCCTTCCGCGGCGCTCCACATGAACCTCGACGAGCTTGTCGTCCTCGAGCAGCGCGATCCTTGCCTCAAAAGGGCTGATATCCGCGATGATCTTTTTATTCATTCATAAGCTCCA
>CAZLRM010000114.1:2001-5769 GCA_964561895.1 uncultured Christensenellaceae bacterium
TCCAAAATCGGCTGCGGCAGGCTGTTGGCAAAAGTAAAAAGCGCCGTACGTTTCACGCTGTATTCAAAATCACCCGCGCGGCGCATGAACTCGCCCAGCAGCACATCGGGGCGCAGCGTAGCCTCCTGCGAGGCCGAAAGCTGCATCACGAGCTTATTCGCGCACAGCGCCATCATCGTAATCATCGGGCGGATATCCGCCTGCTTCACCGCGCCCTTCACAGTGCGCGAAACCACTACGGATCCGCTCGCCATGATATCCCGCAGTGCGGTTTCAACTGCGGTCAGGTCCGCCCCCGTCAGCTCCGCGATATATTCCGCTTCACAGAGCGCAGCCATGAGCTTGGGCGCGTCCGGCTTTAAGCGCACGGCTCGTTTTGCCGCAAGGCCGGGCGGCAGCGCCGCTTGCATTGCGGTAAAAAACTCCTCCGGCGTGACTTCCTTTGCAAGCTGCATCTCCACGCACTCGCATTCGCTCTGTATTCCCAGCGCCAGCGCCGAAGCAAACGACATCACATAATGCGGGTTAAACCCTTCAGAGAGCTTCACAGGCATTCCGCTGCGGCGAACCGCGCGTGAAAAAGCGCGCTGCAAATCGAGGTGCGATATGAACGCCGCGGCGTCCTTTTTGGTAAACTCCAACGCCATCCTCATCCGCACAGCCCCGCTTCCTTCATGCCGCAGCCCGTGCAGCCTTGGCGGCAGTCGCGCGTCGTCTCCGCTTCGTCAGCGGCGCGCTTCTCGCTCCAGAGATAACCGCGGCTTACGCCGGTATCGATTATATCCCACGGAAACACTTCGTCTTCGCTTCGCTCGCGCTGCGCGTACCAGGCGGGGTCAATCCTTAAGTCCGAAAACGCGTGCATCCATTTATCAAACTCAAAAAGTTCCTTCCAGCTGTCAAACCGGCAGCCCGCTTCAACCGCTTTAACCAGCACGTCTGAAAGCCGCCTGTCCCCGCGCGAGAACACCGCTTCCAGCATGCTAAGCTGCGCGTCGTGCCAGTTGTACTTCACGCCCTTAACGCTTCGCAGCGCTTCTCTCAGCTTCCGCTGCTTATCCTCCAATACCGAGATGCTGTCCTGCGCGGCCCACTGAAACGGCGTATGCGGTTTGGGCACAAAGCACGATACACTCACAGTCAGTTTAAAGCCTCCGCCACGCTTCTCCTTGGGCACGGTGTAGTAGATATCCCGTATCTTTGCCGCCATATCCGCGATACCCAGCACGTCGTCTATTGTTTCACCGGGCAGCCCCATCATATAGTACAGCTTTACGCCGTTGCTGCCCGCCTCGAACGCCTCGCGCACGGCAGGGAATATATCGTCCTCGGTCAGATTCTTGTTGATTGCGTCGCGCATGCGCTGCGTGCCCGCCTCGGGCGCAAACGTAAGCCCCGTGTTTCGTACTTCTTTCAGGCGCTGCGCATACTCGCCCTCATAGCTGTCGATGCGCAGCGAAGGCACCGCGAGTGACACGCCCGTGCCGGAAAAGTCGTCCGATAGCGTACACACAAGCCGAGCCACCGAAGAATAATCGCCCGTCGATAGCGAACATAGCGAAACCTCCTCGTGCCCCGTGTTGCTGATGCTCTCTTTCGCTTGGCAAATCAGCGTATCCGCACCGCGCTCACGCACCGGCCGGTACACGAACCCCGCCTGGCAGAACCGGCAGCCTCGCGTGCAGCCGCGCATCACCTCCACGGTCACGCGGTCGTGTACCACGCCAAGGTACGGCACGATAGGCTTCACCGGAAAATACGCCTTATCGAAATCGCGTACGATGCGCTTTTGTACGCGCGCAGGCGCGCCGCCGCGCGGTATCATGCCTTTCAGCGTGCCGTCCGCGTTGTACTCCGCGTCATAAAACGACGGTACATACACGCCGCCGATATGCGCCGCGCTCAAAAGCATATCCCTTCTGGATATGCCCTGCGACTTACAGGTTTTATATAGTTCAATCAGCTCGGGCAATACTTCCTCTCCCTCGCCGATCACAAACAGATCAAAAAAATCCGCGAGCGGCTCGGGGTTATACGTACAGCCGCCTCCCGCAATCACAAGCGGAGAAGAGTCGCCGCGCTCCGCCGCTTTTTGCGGTATTCCGCCCAAGGTCAGCATCGCGAGCACGTTGGTATACCCCATCTCGTAGCCCAGCGAAAATCCCACAATATCGAATTCATTGAGCGCTGTTTTTGTTTCAAGCGAATACAGCGGCAGCCCCGCTTTTTTCAGCGCTTCCTCCATATCCGGCCACGGCGCAAAGCACCGCTCCGCCGCCGCGTTTTCCATGCCGTTCACGAGATGATAAAGTATCGATGAGCCGAGATGCGACATGCCCACCTCGTATATATCGGGAAAGCAAAGCGCGAAACGCACCGTAATATCATCCGCACATTTTACAATCTCGCCGTATTCCCCTCCCGTATATCGGGCCGGCTTGCTTACGCCGGGCAGTATGGAATTCAGCCGCCTCAAGTCGATCATCATGGCTTCCTTAATTAATTGATGCGAAAGGCATTATAGCACAGCGCTTCGCGCGAGGCAACCGGCTTAGGATTCCGGCTAACGCTTCTTCGGCTTGACCTCCTGCCAATAGCCGTCCGGATCATTGATAAAATGGATACCCATCGCCTTGTTCTCATAGCATATGATGCCCATCTTTTCGTGCAGCGCATGCGCCGCTTCATAGTCGTCCGCGGCAAAACAGATATGGCTCTCGTTATCACCGAGGTCATAGCCCTCTTTGCCCTTCAGCCACGTCAGCTCCAGATAAAAGTCTGTCACGCCGTCCGAGAGAAACACGATCACGAAGCTACCGTCAGGCGCTTTGATACGACGCGCTTCCTTAAGGCCGAACGCTTCTCCGTAGAACCTGATGCTGCGCTCAATATCCGTCACATTGATATTGGCATGATCGATTGTAAACATACCGCTCCTTTCAGATAAGACGCTGCCCGGCCCGCTCTATAGGCAGCACTTTGGTCCCGCTGTCCTTCATCCTTTCGGCGTAGCCTAACGTATCCGCAAAGTCCACGAAATGAATTGGGACCAATACCGAAGGTTTCATGATCTTAATAAACTTATCAGGGCCTTCTTCGTATCCGCGTCCCTGTCGCTTGTCCACCGGAAAGAAGGCGGCGTCGATATTTGATATACCATGGCGCACGAAGCGCATTTCGCGGTCGAACCAGGCGCGCATCACGCGCGCATAGCGCTCGTCGCCGTCATCTTGCCAGTGCCAGCAGTTTAAGTCTCCCGCGTGAAACAGGCTTGTCCCGCCGACCTGCACGTGGAACGATACGCCGATATCGGTGGAGCCGTAAGCGTGCACGTGTAAAAATCCGTCTTCATACTCTTCGCCGCGGCCAAGGAGTACTGCATCTTTGGGCACACCCGGTATACCCGCGTCCAACACATACGTAATATCAGGATTTATTGCTTGCCAATCGAATACGCAGCGGTTAAAGTGGTCGCTGTGCTTGTGCGAAACAAAGACGTATGCGCGGGAGGCTGCTGCAAGCTCGCGCTCGCCGATAAAACCTTCGTCAATCGTTTTGCCCCGCTTATGCAGATAATAATCAAACACCAGTAGCGCGCCGTCTGTTTTTACCGCAACCGCGCTGTGGTTTAGGTACCAAACTTCCATCGTCTTTCCCGTTTTCCTGTTTTTATTCTATTTTACCATAACAGCGCCGCGCGCACAACTAAAGACTGTCATCAGAGAGTTTCTGCCTGCACAGGCTGCCCAGCGTCGCGGATGTGCCCAT
>CAZLRM010000115.1:0-5722 GCA_964561895.1 uncultured Christensenellaceae bacterium
CTTTCAGATCGATAATCTGTTCGGGCGACAGTTCATACGCTTCATAGAGCTTTTCTCTATCGAACAATGCCAGTTCGCTGACGCCCTTGCGCGTCAGCATAACGCTGCAGCGGTCGGAAATGAGCTGCAGAGCGTCCCGGTCGCCCGTCAGCAGCACCGCATCCGTATCCCTGTTTGCCGCAAGCACCGAAAGCATGCCGAGTATGTCGTCCGCCTCGTATCCCTCAAGCTGCAGCACCGGTATGGAAACGCCGCGCAGCGCTTCTTTAAGCAGGCCGAACTGCGGTATGAGTTCGTCGGGTGTTTCTTTGCGCCCCGCTTTGTATTCTGTGTATAAATCGTGGCGGAACGTTTTTCCTTTCATATCAAACGCAATTGCCAGATAATCCGGTTTCACCGAACCAATAGCGCTGATCAGCATCGAAAAAAAGCCGTACACGGCATTCGTGTATTGCCCTTCCTTGTTGGTGAGCAGCGGCAGCGCATAAAATGCGCGGTGCATCAAGCTGTTCCCATCGACAACCATCAGCGTCTTTTTCATGGCTTCTCCTGCGTATGATATGACACCAGTATAGTGGAATGAAACTTCTTATGCAACTGAAAATCCATACCCGATCGCATGTTCGTTATCTCACCGCAGCTTTTCAAGTATCTCTCCAAAAATATATGGTTTCAATAAGACGTTATGGCCTGATACGCAAATATCCGCATTCATAGAGATATACATTTTTAAAGTATCGGCGTATATTTTTTGATCGCACTCAAGTTCCGGGACAATATGAGCCATATTGTCACCTACATTATCTCCGATATTGATCACTCCCTCGCGTTCGTCAATGACGCTGATCGAATCTTTTGTATGCCCGGGCGTGTAAAGCAGCCGGATACCGTCCTTCGGGAAATACAGCGATTCATCAAACACCAGATTGGGAAGGTATTTTGCTGCTGTACCTGCGATATATTTCCTGTTTGCCCGCATCTCATTATCCCATTCCTTTTCGAGCCTCTCATAGCACAGCCGGTTCGCAATGATAATACCTTCCTTAAACGCGCAATTCCCCCACACGTGATCCCAATGGTAATGCGTGTTGATCACAATGACGGGTTTATCCGGTTTCAGATATTGCATCACAGGCGCTATGCTTCCTGTGCCAAGGCCTGTGTCGATCAAATAATTGTGCTGATCTCCCAATATCAAATGGATATTGAGATTCCATTCCGGGACATGATCAAACGTAAACAGCAGCGATCTGCTTTTTAACCGGCATAACTTCAACAATTTTACTCCCATATTATACGATTGAAATATTATATCATATTTGAGTACCTATGCATAATGAGATATACATAATATACCACATCGAATCAAAAAAAAGAGTCGCGATTTGTATCACGACCAATGTAAAGGGGGTCTTAATATATTTTGTGAGGTCATTAATAGTTATTGCCAAAACAATAACTATTATTCATCTTTTTTAGGGAAGAAATCTGCCAGTGAAACCTTGGACTCTTCAATCGGAGGAATTTGATAATTAAAATCCTCCTTTTCGGGCCTTTCTTCCTTCTTGACTTCAGGCTTTTCTTCGACGTTGAGCAGCGCTTTCATTGAAAGGCTGATCTTATGCTTATCAGCACCGATTTCGAGTATCTTGGCTTCTACGGTATCGCCGACTTTGAGCGCATCCTCCACTTTTTCAAGCCTGTGGGCGGCAATCTGCGATATGTGGATCAGCCCGTCCACAGTGGGTTCAAGCTGTACAAACGCGCCGAACGGAACGATCCTTACAATTTTACCTTTAACGATATCGCCTACCTTATATTTTTCGGGTACAAGATCCCATGGCTTGGCCTGCAATTGTTTGTAACCGAGCGCAATCTTCTTCTTGGCGGGATCTACGTTCAGCACAAGAAGTTCAAGCTCCTGCCCTTCAGAAACGATTTCTGACGGATGTTTGACTCTGGACCAGGAAATATCAGAAATATGCAGGAGTCCGTCCACACCGCCCACATCGACAAACGCCCCGAAATCCGTAAGCCGCTTCACGACGCCTTTAATCCGGCTGCCTTTCGTAAAGTTGTTCCAAAGTTCTTGTTCCTTATCCTGCTTTTCTTTTAGCAGTATGGCCTTGTGAGATGCGACAAGCCTCTCTTGTCTTTTATCGGCATCAATGAGCGTAACCTGAATCTCTTTACCCTCAAATTGTTTTAAATCTTCCACATATTTTAAAGAAAGATGCGAAGCGGGAATAAATGCACTGTATCCTTCGATTTTTGTGGTCACGCCGCCCTTTACAGCCTTTTTGATGGTGCAAGTATACAGCTTTTCTGTTCCTACGTTTTCCTGCATAACCGCCCAGTTGAGCTTGCGTTCCACGCGCTTTCTGGACAGCAATACATTGCCTTCGCCGTCGTTCAAACTGATGACTTCAGCCTCGATCTCGTCCCCCACTTTAAAAAGGTCTTTGGGATTGACGTCTGTCATCGAAATTTCACTTTTATGTATGATCGCATCCGATTTATATCCGATGTTCACAGACACATCTTCATCTGTTACCTGTACGACGCTGCCTTTGATCATCTGACCTTTTTTCAGCCGGATAACCTTATCTAAACTCTCTAGAAATTCTTCATGTTCGGTGGTGGGGCCGCTAACTTTATTCTCAGAAACCTCTTCTGATGCATTCTCCTTCGCTGCCGAATCAATAGGTTCATCTTTTTCTAGTGTCTCAGCGGGCGGCTCCGGCGCATTGGCCGTTTCGCCCTCAGCGATGGGTACTTCAGTTTCAGCAGCCGTTTCTGCTGCCTCACTGACAGTGCTTCCGCCATCGGTAACCGTTTCGCCTTCGGCAGTCAGCACTTTTTCATTCTCAATCATGCAGTCAAAAACCTCCCTAATTATCGAATCCGGCGTTGAAGCACCGGCGACAATGCCTATTATACCACCAAAACACATTTTTTCAATAGAGAGTTCATTTTTATGTTGAATATGATAGACATTTCTACAATACTTGCAGCATAGCTCATATAATTTTCGAGTGTTGGAGCTTTCTTGACCTCCTACAACAATCATCGTATCGGCCGATTTAGCTATCTCTTCCGCTTCATTTTGCCTCTCCGTAGTCGCGGAGCATATGCTCATAAAAGGCAATTTTTCATCGATTTTGTTTTGAAGCGCCTGCAGCGCGCTGTTCCATTTATTTTTTGTAATGGTTGTTTGCGCAACTACTACGGCTTTATTCATCTGCGGTACATTTGCAAGCTCTTCATCTGTATATGCGGCATAAGCGTTTTCACCCCCCCACCCGAGGATCGCGTCCACTTCCGGATGTCCGGCTTCGCCGATGATGACCACGGGAATTCCTTCTTCTTTGGCAGCAAGCACACGATCGTGAATTCGCTTAACAAACGGGCATGTCGCGTCGATATACCGGATCCCCATCCTGTTCATATTCTGGTATACTTCGGGGGATGCACCATGCGAACGTATGACGACAGTCTCTCCGGGCGCTGCTTCATCAAGAGACTGGATGCACCTTACGCCTCTTTCTTCCAGCTGCGACACAACGTCACGGTTATGGATCAGCAGCCCTAACGTTACAATATGTTTGCCGATATTGTTTTCAACAGCGTCCACAGCTCTTCTCACGCCAAAGCAGAATCCGGCGTTTTTCGCAAGCAGTATCATATCTATATTTTCGTGTTGCGAAGGTCTTCGAGCTTTTGCTCTAAAAACCTCGTCGCCGCTTCCACCGTTGTCTGGTCCGTCCTCTTGCCTACATAATCCGAAAGGCTGACAGGTTCGCCGATGATTACCTTCATTCTGCGGAAGAGTTTATAAGTACCTTTCAAATATATCGGTACGATCGGCGCTCCGCTTTTTAGCGCGATCATCGAAGTGCCCGGTTCAAATTGCCTGAGCTTACCGGTTTTTATGCGCGTGCCTTCCGGAAATATACCAAACAGCTTTTCATCGCGCAGTATTCGGAAGGCATGCCGAATTGCGGCAAGGTCTCCCTCGCCGCGGCGTACGGGGAAAGCTTTTACAATGTTGAAGAACAGCCGCGCGAAACAGTTTTTGAACAGCTCGATTTTACCCATCCAGTAAATCTGGCGTTTAAATGTTACGGATATCAACAAAGGATCCCACATGCTGACGTGATTGGCGATGATAATGGCCTTTCCCTTAATCTTCGTATTCTTTTTCCCTAAAATTTTAGGGAAAAACAGCATATAGATTATGGGTTTTCCGATCAGCCTGAATATCTGATAGAGCATGATTACTCCTGTTTTATGGCAGCCAGAACTGCCGTGAGCACTTCATCTATAGCCATGCGGGTCGTATCGATCAGAACCGCGTCGTCGGCCTGCTTCAGCGGAGCCAGGCTTCTGTTGGAATCGTTGTAATCGCGCGCTTTCATATCATCAAGCACCTTTTGTAAATCCGCGTTCATGCCTTTTTCAAGCATTTCAGCGTGTCTTCTGCGCGCACGTTCCTGCACGTCAGCTGTTATGAAAAATTTATATCTTGCTTCGGGAAGCACATATGTACCGATGTCCCTTCCGTCCAGCACGACATCATACTTTTTTGCCACCTCGCGCTGCATCGCGACGAGCTTTGTGCGCACGCATGGATAAGCAGATATATCGGAGGCAGCCTTAGAAATCTCCGGAGTGCGGATGTACGGCATTACGTTGATATCGTCCAGCAGATTCACCTGTTCTTCGCCTGCATAAACAGTACGAAGGTTGATATGATCTACCAGTTCCTTTACCTGCTGAGCATTGCTTATGTCCGTGCTGTTTTTCACTGCGGCATAGGCCACCGCGCGATACATAGAGCCCGTATCCAGATAATGAATGCCCAGCTGCCTCGCAACCGCGCGCGCCAACGTGCTTTTTCCCGCACCCGAAGGGCCGTCAATCGCAATATTGATCATTATATCACCCTGTGTCCGAGGCCTACGGCGACCTCATTTAAATGAAGCAGACCGATACCAAAGAACATGCCGACTGCAACATGCTCGTCGTAGCGGGCGATACCGATTTTTCCGCCCACATTGAGCCCAATCGCTTTGGAAGTGATCTGCGAAATCGCTTCGCGCGCCGCTCCCGCGACCGCGCCTTCCTCATGATGTGTTTCACCGATTATGTTTTCACGTTTGGCTGCGACCACGCTGCATTCCACAATGCGCATGACCGATGTTAAAAACTCACCGCCAAAATCCACAGCGGCAACATGTATATTCTTCTCGGCATACCGCTGCTTAAGCGCTTTTTCGTCCTCGCGGCTGGATGAAAGCGCTAGGCGAATTGCTGCCTTTGCTACATCTTTACTACCCGGCGCCAAATTCATGCCCTCCAAATGCCAATCTGTATTATTATCAATCTGAATTATTATTATATATAATTATTCTAAAATTAACAACAAGAAAGGCAATCTTTTTGTCCTGCCTTTTTACCCGGCCATGCAAACTTTTCCTTTGAATTGCGCGAAAGATAGGTTATTATTAATTAAAACGATTACGATGGTGACGTGGGGTACAAATATGAGTAAAAAGACAGCTGGGACGAACAATTTCTTGTGTGTTTCGTGCGGAATGGAAATGGACTGCGATACAGCATCAAATCAGGCAAAATGCAGGCATTGCGGCGCTGTTGAATCTGTCTGTAGTAACGGTGACAGCGAGGACATCGATTTTAATGCGTTGGAATCTGACTCCTC
>CAZLRM010000116.1:0-5692 GCA_964561895.1 uncultured Christensenellaceae bacterium
ATGACCGCGGACGGAGGGGTAATAAAAATCGCTGACCCGCAGGTTCCGGCGGCCGATGCGGATATCTCGATACAGGATATCGATAAAGACGCGCAGACAATTACGCTCGTTAACAACGGGGACGACGCCGACCTCTCGGGGTGTTTCATTGTGTCGGAGAAGGGGAACGAGGTGTTCGTGTTTCCGCAGGGTGCCGAGCTGAAGGCGGGCGGTACACTCATGGTGGCATGCAGGGGCGGAACGGGAGATTATATCTGGGATGAGAAGAAGGTTTGGAATAAGAAGGGCGACGAAGTGGGCGCGCTGTACGACTACTTCGGCAACAGGCTTTCACGCTGGCAATAGGATAAATGAATACGGCACCCCGTCGGCACATGGCCGGCGGTTTTTTTATTTCCCGCTCTCTGTGCGCTTTAAATGCCGCTTTGCGGGGATGGGGACGATGGGCACGGCAAATGAAAACGGCAGCAGCGCGAAGCTTAAAATTTTGGGGCGGCATCGGAATGGCGGGCTTTTCGGCGGCGGAGAACGCAGGGAGCGCCGCGCCGGCGCGCAAATAGATACGCCCACTGGAGCGGTGAGTCTCATCCCATGCGGTTTTGGACGCCTAGGTTCAGAATATCGTATGTAAAATACCCAATTGTTGTATTAAGATAATAGTATTGTGCTTGTATTTACTATCTGCATGCAAAAAGGAGGACAAAAAGATCAGGCCTCCTCTTCTTATAGATTATTCTTGAAATGTACGATCATCTCGTTGGTCAGGCTGATGCCGTCCGGCTCCACGTCAATGTCGCAGCGGTGTATCCACTCTGCACATTCGAGTTCGTTTTCGTCCAAAATGATTGTGTCGCTGCCGTCAAGATCGCAATAAAAGCCCATCAGCAGCGAACCCGAGAACGGCCACGGCTGGCTCTTGTAGTAACGGATGTTCTTGACACGCAGGCCGGCTTCCTCCAGCACCTCGCGCTTTACGGTATCCTCTATGGGTTCGCCGATTTCCGTGAACCCTGCGATGAGCGCGTACCGTTTGTAAAGCCTGCCGGAGTATTTGGTCATCAGCAGCCGGTCACCGTCCGTCACACCTACGATGACCGCAGGCGATATTTTTGGGTAGACGAGGTTGCCGCAATTCTCGCAGCGCATCATACGCTCCTTGGCGTCGTGAACCGTTTCCGCGCCGCAGCGGCCGCAATAGCGGCTGCGCGAATACCAATAATACAGATGGCATGCGGTTGCCGCCGCGAATGCGAAGCGCTTCGGCTGTTTATAGCGGAACTCCATAAGATCGCGGTACGCATAACCGCCCTGCGGCCCAATCGCCGGGGCAAGAAAAAACTTAGTATGATCGATGGAAAACAGATAGGTGTACGAGCTTCCGCGAGGTTCCAGCTCACCGAAACAGGGTAAGCTGATGCCCTCCTCCGATTCCTTTACCAGTACGCTGCTGTCTTTGATGAACAGTATCAGGCTGTCCGCATCGGGCGCTTCCTGCCGATACGCATTATCAAATATGCCGAGCTCTATTTCGTGGATCATGCTTTCACCTTGCCGCAATGTTTCGTAGTGTATTTAATATACCATCTGCGCATCGCATGTGTCTATTGGGACCGATACGATAAATTTATTTGATTATGAAGAAAAAGAAAAGCAGCTCGGATTTGAGCTGCCTCTTATATACTGCCTAATTTATCCCGCGACTACGATGCCGTCAAATAAATCATAGGCGGTAAAGGAATTGCCCATTGTCGGCCAATAGCCGTATACCTTCATATCCTCGCATTTCAGCCAGCCGGATTTGCCGTCCGCCGCCTGCAGTTTGAACCACTTCTTGCCGTATACCTTTACAACGGTAAGTTCTTCCCCCGCCTGAGGTATAAAAGCAACGACGTCGTCAGTCCAATCCCGCGCTTTGCCGGCATACCCGCCGCATTCGCTCGCGTAATCCCACATCACCTGGTACGAAAAATCGAAGTACGTGGTGTCAATATCATTGAGCAGAAGAATATACGTTTTGGTGGTAAGCGGCGCAGGGTGAAAAAGCGGTGTTGCTTTATAAAGTTTTTCCTTCAGTTTTCTGTCTGGCCCGTTGGGCACATAATGCCCGGTATACCATATGTCCGTGAAGTTCTGCGTGCCAGTCAGGCACATCACCGTGCCATGCGCATCGAAATTATCCGCGGGATTAAATTCAATTCTCCGGGCGCCTGCAAACTTCATGTCCATAAGGCCACCCATTTTGATCAGATCCGTACCGTTCCACCAGTAAAGATACGTGAAAGGAAATTCCGTATCCGCCAGAGTGCTGTCGTATTCGTCAGTGAAAGCCATCTCTAAAATGCCGTCCGATATGTCCACATCGGTGACAGCGAAAAGCTGCGCCTGATTGTCCCGGTCTATGGTGTAGGTGTCTGAACCGATTTGCATCGTTGACGAGCCGTCCCCGGCCGCAAATGTGAGTTCCTCGGGCGTTCCGTCGCTGTTCAAGTCTACGAGCGCCGTATGCTCATATATATCAAACAGCACATCTCCGCTTCCCGCATGCACAGGCTCCTCCCCAAAAGGCGTGGGCGTCGGTGAAATTGCGGGCGCGGGCGTGGGCGTGGATGCAGGCGCAGCCGATGAAGTCTCAGAAGGTGCCGCCTCTGAAGTTTCCGTTTCCGCAGAGGTTTCTGAAGGGGGAGTCGGTTCCCCGCCGCAGGCAGCCATAGATAGAATAAACATCAAAGCCAAAACAAGTATCAAACCTTTTTTCATATGAATACTCCTCAAATTTTCATATTTATTGCGGTTTATTATTTTGTTGACTGGATGCATCAGTATTATATCACAACTGCATTTTATGCAATAGTCCGCTGTGCAAATTGACGGAATACATAACTGTATGCCGCGTATTCTTATGCGTGTATTAAGCTCGAAAAAGGCCGTAAGGAATGAAAACTTGTCTGTGCACGCGTTGCCGAATCACAGGAAACCGTGCTATAATATCTGTGGTTTTATGCAATTTTTTTGGGAGGAAACCATGAGGAGAAACGCGCTGGTTGCGCAGTCGGGCGGGCCGTCGCCCGTTATCAATGCGTCACTGCTGGGTATCATTGAGGCGTGCCGGGAGTATTCGGATCGTATCGGCAGCGTCTATGCCGCATGGCACGGCATCGAAGGGGTATTGAAGGAAGAGATCATCGATATGGGCGCACAGGATGAGGCGGAACTCAGGCTGCTCAAAAATACGCCCTGCGCGGGTTTTATCGGCACGTGCCGCTATAAGCTCAAGGATAATCAGGAAGCCGATTTTGCGCGCATCATCGATGTGCTGCGCGCGCATGATGTCGGCTATTTCTTTATCATCGGCGGCAACGATTCTATGGACACTGCGGACAAGGTGTCAAGGCTTGCGGAAAAAGAGGGGTATGAGCTCGTTGTCACAGGCATACCCAAGACGATCGACAACGACGTGGGCGACGAAGCGTTTACGCTTATCGACCATACGCCGGGCTTTGGGAGCGCAGCGCGATATTGGGCGATGAACATACAGAATATCGAGGAGGAAAACCGCGGCATGGGCGTGTCCGAGTGCGTTTCGGTGCACCAGTGCATGGGGCGCGCGTCGGGATGGATCACCGCGGCAGCGCGCCTGGGAGACCCGGAGCGGCGGTTTCCGATGCAGCTGTATTTTGCTGAGGCGAAGAAGAGTATCGAGGAACTCGCTGATAATGTCAACGCCCAGCTAAGCCATAGTGGGCGCTGCATCGTCATCGTCAATGAGGGGTATGACGCGGGCGAGCTTGGCGCCCGCCACGACGGCTTCGGGCATATCGAGTACGGCGCGAGCGAGACGACGGCGGTGCAGCAGGTGACGAACTACTTAAACCGCCACGGGCTTAAAAGCCGCGGGCAGGCGACCTGCCAGCAGGCGGGCGTGATGCAGCGCGACGCGTCCATATACGCATCGAAAGCAGATATCGAGGAGGCATATGCGGTGGCAAAAAAGGCCGTGGATATCGCGATGTCGGACGGGACAGGATATATGGCGACGATACTGCGCGCTTCGGACGGCGCGTACCGGGCGGTTTACGATAAGGTCGCGCTACGGGCGGTGGCCAATTCGGTGCGATATCTGCCTCTTCGCTGGATATCGCCGGGCGGATTGGATGTGACGGACGATTTTATCCGTTACGCGATGCCGCTGATTGGCGACGGGTGGCCCGAGGTACCGATGGAGGGCGGCCTGCAGCGATTCGCGCGTTTGAGATTGCAATGGGTCGACAAGAAGCTGCCGTTGTACGTTCCCTGCCGTAACCATGAATAATAACAGTATATATTGCGGATAGTGTATATTGAGGTTATAATAGGGATAATACTATATAATCCCATATTGCGGGAATAAACCCGATTTTCGGGTTCAAGGCAGCGTTGACACGACAGGCGAATACGCCTATAATTAACGCTTGATGTGGGAGTAGGGGGTAGATTTCTGATTTACAGAGATCGGTCTGATTTTGAATAATTTAGATTATTTAATTGCAGTCGCAATCGCATGTTCATTATCGCTGGGTATTACGCCTCTGATGATCAGCCTGTCCAAAAGGCTGAAGGTTCTCGATATACCCGACGCACGCAAGGCTCACAGCAAGCCGATGCCTCTGATGGGCGGGGTCGCGATATACTTAGCGACGATACTGGGCGCAATATTATTTATACTGCTGTTTGTGGAGGGGCTATTGACGAGCATCGTCGTCGCCTTTGTGGTGGGCATTACGGGCGTCACGGCGATGGGGCTCATCGACGATATCATGCATCTCTCCGCAAGCCGGCGTCTGGTGATATTATTTATACTTGCGCTGATTGTTCTTATCGGGTGCCTGCAATTTTATTTCCCCGCTGAACTGCTGCACAGAGGCCTTGGCATTGTGCTGCTTGTTTCGGTGGTCGTCGTGGTTTGGATTGTTGCGATTACCAATGCGATCAATTTCGCGGACGGCCTTGACGGGCTTGCAAGCTGCCTCTCGCTGGTTTCGGCGCTCGGGTTTGCGGTGATATTCTATTTGCAGGGCAGAACGCAGCTGGCGCTGCCGACAGCGCTTGCACTGGGCAGCGCTCTTTTAGGCTTTCTGCCGTATAATATGAATCCCGCTAAGGTGTTTATGGGCGATGCGGGTAGCATGTTTATCGGCTTTATGCTGGGTATATTCTCAATCATGAGTATGGCCGAAGAAGCGGTTCCCGTATTCATCGTTCCAGTTTACCTCATACTTGTGCCCATCGCCGATATGGCTATGGCGGTACTGCGGCGGTTGATTATGAAAAAACCTGTGATGAAGCCCGACAGCATGCATTTTCACCATATTTTAAACCACAAGCTTAAAAGCCAGCGGCTCACGGTGGTAATCATGACGTTGTTGCAGGCGGCCGCCACCGCATTGGGTGTGCTGGTTTATAAATTCAAGCTGTATCGAGTAGGCTGGATTATCATGGGCGTACTTGCCGCCGCCGCAATCGTATATACCGTTTTTAAAGCGCGCAGGCTGCTGGAAACTGAAAAAAAAGAGCAAACTCCGGCAGTACCTGAGGGATGAACCGAAAAACAAAAAGACCGCAAAGGTCTTTAGACCGCTGACAAACTTCGTTTGCCAGCGGTTTTTATGTGCTTCAGCGCAAAAATCCCCCAGTTAAACTGGGGGGAATAAAGAGC
>CAZLRM010000117.1:0-3785 GCA_964561895.1 uncultured Christensenellaceae bacterium
TCAGCCCCGTGGGGCGCACAATCTGCTCCACCACACTGCCCGCAAGCTCGCGCTCGTACTTTGCAGGCGTCGCGCTCACGTATATCGTCTGCCCCTGCCTTTGCGTAAATTCATCGAATTTGAGCGGGCGGTTATCGTACGCGGACGGCAGCCTAAAGCCGTAAGTGACCAGCATATCCTTGCGCGAAAAATCGCCCTTGTGCATCGCGCGCACCTGCGGCAGCATCACGTGAGACTCGTCGATGAACAGCAGAAAGTCCTCCGGAAAGAAGTCGAGCAGCGTATAGGGCGGCTCTCCCGGCTTTCGCCCGTCGAAGTAGCGCGAGTAGTTCTCGATGCCGCTGCAAAAGCCCACCTCGCGCAGCATCTCCATGTCGTACACCGTGCGCTGCTTGATGCGCTCCGCTTCGAGTATCTTTCCCTCTGCTATAAACTTATCGTACTGCGCCGTCATGTCGTCGCGAATTTCATCAAGCTTAGCCAGCATCGCCTCGTGCTCTATCGCGTAGTGCGTGGCGGGGAATATCGCCACATGGCTGCGCTGCGCGAGCGCGCGCCCCGTCACCGCCTCAATATCCAAAATGCGCTCGATCTCGTCGCCGAACATCTCGATGCGCAACGCCTTCTCGTTCATGCTCGCGGGGTATACCTCCACCGTATCGCCTCTCACGCGGAATTGTCCGCGCGCAAAATCGATATCGCCGCGCGCGTAGCTCGCGCTGACAAGGCGCTCGATCAGATCGTCGCGCTTTACCTTCATGCCGGGCCGCAGCGATATGCTCATGCTCGTATACTCCTCCGGGCTGCCGATGGAGTAGATGCACGACACTGAAGCCACGACGATCACGTCGCGCCGTTCGCGCAGCGCCGAGGTCGCGCTGTGTCTCAGCCGGTCGATCTCGTCGTTGATGCTCGCGTCCTTTTCGATATATAAGTCCTTGCCCGGCACGTACGCCTCGGGCTGGTAATAGTCGTAGTACGACACGAAGAACTCCACCGCGTTCTCGGGGAAGAACTCGCGGAACTCGCCGCAGAGCTGCGCCGCGAGCGTTTTGTTGTGCGCAAGCACCAGCGTCGGCCGGTTCAGCCGCGCAATCACGTTGGCCGCGGTGAACGTTTTGCCGCTGCCCGTCACACCGAGCAGCACCTGATGTTTTTTACCCGCGCCGATGCCCGCCACGAGCTTATCGATCGCTTCTGGCTGGCTTCCCGCGGGTTGATAGGGCGCGTGCAATTTGAAATCCATAAATCCTCCGTGCAATATTATAGTATACCGCAAGAAAGGCATTCTGCCAACAGAAAAATGCGAACATATGTACCTTTATTTGTACAGGAAGTTAAACGTGTTTGCAGTCAAAACGTCCGGGTTATACTGTCACAGAAAACAGGAAGGGCTTACTGCAAGCTCCGAAAATACAGCCCGCGCGTAAACTGCCCCGCAGGCGGCGTGCGCTGTATATAACTCTTGATGATATCCGCGCATTCCTCCTTGTCCTCGGTGGTGAAATACAGCGTAATAAAATCCAGATTGCTGATGTTCTCCTGCTTGTCGGCAAGGTACAGCGGTATGCCATTCAATAGCTGCGAATACGCGCGATTGCGGCACACTACCGGGAACCGCTTGTTCATGCGGTCGGTGAGCGTGGCTTGCCCCGCGCAGCTTCCGCAGCCCTTCGCGTACTTGGCCGGGCAGTTGCGGAACGTCATCAGCGGCAGATGCCCGTACGCGATGACGCCGCGCGGAATATCGCCCGCTAGATTCTCGGCTTGCTTCATACCAATCTCGAAAGACAGCGTCGCGTCCGTTATCCCCAGCGAAGCGGCCTGCGCCAGCGCGCGGCTGTTCATCAAATTCAACGAATAGTCGCCGTGCACAGCGAATCCCATCTCTTGCGCCATGCGCAGCGTGCCGAGGTTGCCCGCTGAGACTCCGGTCAACCCCGTCTCCTTCAGTTCCCGCAGCGACTCGCGCAGCTTCGCCTCCGCTTCGGGGAACACCATCAGCGGCAGTTCACCGATGAGCTTATCCCCCCGCGCGGCGATGATCTCGCGGTGCGCCGACATCTCCTCGACAGGCAGTATCACCTTTGAGGCGGCAGAGAAGACATTGTCCGAAATCTGTGAAAACAACCGGAAGCGCACGCGCAGCTTCGGCGCAGCTGTTGGGCGAATCGCGGAAGCCGCTTCCGGCATCGCGCCTCGATCAAACGCCAGCGGTTTGCGCTCACCCCTGCGCCGCTCCAGCTCGACCAGCGCGTCCTTGCGCATGCGGTTCAGCGCGGATACGGGCAGCGTTAGCCTGTCTTGTATATCGCACTTCAAATCGTTCAGGTAAAACGGCGTGCCGCCCGTCTTGGCAAGGCTGCGTTGCGCAAGCTCCCCGCTGAGCGGTATCGTCCGCGCCGCTTCCGGAACATCGCCTTGTGTTTTTACCGTATATACCCCGTCCGTCACTTGCAGCACAGCGGGCGTCCCCTCCCGCACAGAAAGCTCCATGTCCGCGGAAACGCGCTGCGCTTCGTCCTTATAAAGCGCCGCGAGCTTATTAAGCACGGGCGCGGCGGATATCACATCCTCCTTCGTGCGGCTGCCGAACATGGCGATATCGCGCCTGCCCGCGAAGTACCCGTCCGTAAAACCGCTGCGCGAAAACACCGCTTTAAGCGTATCCATATCAGGCTTTCGCCCGTCCAGCGCCGCGCGGCAAGCCAATACTGCGGCGGCCACATATTCCGGCCGCTTCATGCGCCCCTCGATCTTGAGCGCCGATACGCCCAATGCTTTCAGCTTGTCCATCTGCGGTATCAGCGACAGGTCTTTGAGCGACAGCGCGTATTCCCTGCCGTTTGCGTTGAAGTTCAGTCTGCACGGCTGCGCGCACAAGCCGCGGTTGCCGCTGCGCTCGCCCAGCATCGCGGAAAGGGTGCACTGCCCCGATACGCTCATGCACAGCGCGCCGTGCACAAACACCTCCAGCTCTAAGTCCGTCTGCGCCGCGATATGCGCAATCTCCTTTTCTGAAAGCTCGCGCGCGAGCACCACTCGCGTAAAACCCATCTCTTCCAATGCCTTTAAGCCCTGCGCGTTGTGTATCGTCATCTGCGTGGAGGCGTGCAACGGCAGCGACGGGCACAACCGCCGCGCCATCCCGGCGACGCCCAGATCCTGCACAATCAGCCCGTCCACGGCATACTCCGCAAGCATGGATATCTCGTCCGCGACTGCACCCAGTTCGCTGTCAAAAACCAGCGTGTTGAGCGTGACGTATATCTTCACGCCGCGCGCATGTGCGTACTTCACCGCCTGCGCAAAGCTCTCTTCGTCAAAGTTAGCCGCGTTGCGCCGGGCGTTGAAGTTTTTTGCGCCCATATAGACCGCGTCCGCGCCGCAGCGCACCGCCGCGATCAGCGATTCCATGCTCCCCGACGGGGCGAGTATTTCAGGGTTTTGCGTCATCTGTTCATTTCCTCAGCTTAAGGGCCAGCTCCGCCAGCCCCGCTTCAAAGTTTACGCCGAACCTTACATCCGTGCCTGCATCGCGCGTACGGCGGATGCTTTCCGCAGTAAACTCCGCGGCGATCTGCGCGGCTTGGGGCGTACCATGTTCCGTGAGCAGCCCCGCGAGCAGCGCGCTGCCGAACACGTCGCCCGTGCCGTGATAAAATCCCGGTATGCGCTCCGCCATCACGTATTCCACGCAGCCGGTTTCGTCCGATATCGCCGCGCCCAACTTCTTGTCGTCGAAGTACACGCCCGTCAGCACCGTGCGCCCCGCGCCCAGCTCA
>CAZLRM010000117.1:3885-5689 GCA_964561895.1 uncultured Christensenellaceae bacterium
CTTCTTGTCGTCGAAGTACACGCCCGTCAGCACCGTGCGCCCCGCGCCCAGCTCATTAAGCCGCCCCATCAGCCCCTCGATATACGCGGGCTCATACGGCCCCTCGCGGTACGGCTGCCCCGTCAGCAGCGCGGCCTCCGTGATGTTGGGCACGATCACGTCGGCCTTCGCGCACAGCACGCGCATCCCCATGGGGAAGCCCCCCGGGAATATGCCGTACAACTCACCGTTATCCGCCATCACGGGGTCGACGAGTACCAGCGTATCCATTCCTTTAAGCGCGTCGATTACCTCGGATACGATGCCGAGCTGCTCAAAAGACCCTAAAAATCCCGTGTAAACCGCGTCAAAGCGCAGCCCAAGCTTTTGCCAGTGCGCGGCGACGGGCTGTATATCGTCCGTTAAATCGCGGAAGGTGTAGCCCTCAAAGCCGCCCGTGTGCGTAGAAAGCACCGCGGTGGGGATCACGCTTGTCTCAATGCCCGCGGCGGAAAGCACAGGCAGTGCCACCGTCAGCGAGCACCGCCCAAAGCACGATATGTCGTGTATTGCCACAGCCCGTTTTTGCACCATCGTTTACTCCTTAAAAAAGTTACCCTCATTATAGCCATACCCTGCCTTTGCTGCAAGCGCGGTATTGCCAAAACCCCGGAGGGGATTATAATATAAGCAACCCTGTATGATAAGGAGAACTTATGAAGCTCAACGACTGGCTGCGCGACAGCGCGCGCGATGTGTCCTCCGCGCTCGTGCGCGGCAGTGAAAAAAGCCTGTCCGATTCCGCCGTATTGAGCGTCGCCACGCGCACACAGATCATCGAAGTGCTTCTCGCGCTGCGCTCATTGGTGCTTCCGGGCGTATACGAGCAGCGGCCGGTAAGCCTTGCCATGCTGGAAGCCGTGCTGGACAGCCAGCTCAAGCAGACGGCGATCGCCTTAAGCGACATCATCGGCAGCGTGCTGCGGCACGGCTGCCGGGAAAACGCAGCGCTTTCGCCCGCGGACTGCGCTGAGATGGCGGACGAAACCACGATCCGCATACTCACAGAGCTGCCTGCCATCCGCATGCGGCTCGATACCGATATCCGGGCCGCGTTTGAAGGCGACCCCGCCGCCAAATCTTTCGAGGAAATCATGCTGAGCTACCCCTCTTTAGAAGCAGTCAGCATATACCGCATCGCGCACCTGATCCATACGCTGGGCGTTCCCGTAATACCGCGCATCATGACGGAGTACGCGCATAAGAATACCGGCATCGACATCCACCCGGGCGCGGCGATCGGAGAGAGCTTCTTTATCGACCACGGCACGGGGGTGGTCATCGGCGAAACGTGCACGATCGGTCGCTGTGTCAAGCTCTATCAGGGCGTCACATTGGGCGCGAAGAGCTTCCCTCTCGATGAGCACGGCAACCCGATCAAAGGCATCAAGCGCCATCCGGATATCGGGGACGGCGTCATCATCTACTCCGGCGCAACCATTCTCGGCGATATCGCTATCGGCCACCACAGCGTCATCGGCGGCAACGTATGGCTCACCGAATCCATACCGCCCTACTCCACCGTATTCAACACACAGCCCTCGCCGGCGATCAAAACGAAATAACGTATGGCACGTATGCCTTTACAGGCCTTGACAAGCCATCTCGTGCTAAACATAAAAAAGGCCTCAGCGGTCTCAGCCTGCTAAAAAAGCCTCGTATTCCACTAAATGGGATTCAAAGGTCCTTGTGGATTCCGCATAGAAACATGCCTTTCTACAAGGCCGCCCTTGAGAAAGGCAATCATAAAGATGGGTAATGCACA
>CAZLRM010000118.1:0-5625 GCA_964561895.1 uncultured Christensenellaceae bacterium
TTATGCCTTCAGCCCCGCGAGATACCCCGTAGAAAACGCGATCTGCAGATTAAAACCTCCCGTGTAGGCGTCCGCGTCGATGACCTCACCCGCAAAGTACAGCCCTT
Organism: uncultured Christensenellaceae bacterium; assembly: GCA_964561895.1. GTDB lineage: Bacteria > Bacillota > Clostridia > Christensenellales > SZUA-584 > JAEWCC01. The sequence continues at coordinate 108 of CAZLRM010000118.1, forward strand.
TAATCAGCTTACTCTGCATAGTGGAGGGGTCGATCTGTTTTAAATCCACGCCGCCGCGCGTGATCACCGCCTCTTCAATCGGGCGCTTGCCTTTGATGGTAAATCGCAGGCCTTTGAGTGTGCGCACCAGCATAGCGCGTTCCCCGCGCGTGATGGAATTGGCTTTCTTGTCGGGCGCAATACCGGTTAATTGCACGATAAACGGTATCAGCCGCGCGGGCTCCAGTCCGGAGAGCACGTTGGCAAAGTCCTTATTCTGTTTCTCGGCGATATCGCGCTGCAACCTCTTGTCGAGTGTTGCTTCATCGAGCACGGGTTTCAAATCCACTTCGGCTTCATATTGCGCGCTGTCCTTGATATGTGCGCTTGCGGAAAGCACGAGCGGGCCTGAAAGCCCGGTGTGCGTAAACAGCATCTCCCCCTGTTCGTTGTATACGGCCTTGTTACCGCGCAGCAGCGAAAAGCCTACGTTCTTCAGCGTCAGCCCCGCCAGGCTGCTCACGTCCTCTTTGGTATCCAGCCCGACAAGCGATGCGGAAAGCGGCGTCACCTGATGCCCCGCGCGCCTGGCGAACTCGTAGCCGTCTCCCGTGCTTCCCGTTAATGGGTACGACAACCCGCCCGTTGCGACGATTACGCTGCCGCATTCCAGCCTTTCTCCGCCCGCGATAACGCCCGCAACCCTGCCTTCTTCAATGATAATCTTCTGTGCCGCAGTATTCAGAGATATGTGCGCGCCCGAATCCTTCAGCGCCTTCTCCAGAGCCTTGGTCACATCGCTGGCCTTTTCGGATTCGGGGAATACGCGGCCTCCGCGCTCCGTTTTGGTTTTCAGGCCGTACCGCGAAAGCAGCTCAAGCAACGCAATGTTATCGAGCGCGTAAAATGCGCTGTATAAAAATAAGCCGCCTTGTACGACGTGCTCGCGGAATTCGGATATCGGCGCGGCGTTGGTCAGGTTGCAGCGCCCTTTGCCGGTGATATACAGCTTCTTACCCAGCTTTTCGTTTTTTTCAAACAGCGTCACGTCCCTGCCCGACATTGCCGCGGCGTATGCCGCCATCATGCCCGCCGGTCCGCCGCCGACTACAAAGACACGCTTCATGCATGGGTTTCCTTATTGGTGTACACGTCGTGCTTGCGCCACAAGTCTTCCAGCATCTCAAAGTTCTGCTTGAGGCCGTCTTTTTTTCGCATACCCACGAGCAGCACGAGTGTGTTGATGACGCTTAAAGGCGCGACGAGAGAATCGACAAACAGGTTCATATCCATGCTCACAAAAAGGCATTCGTCCGAAAGTGCAACAAGCGGGGAACGTTCGTTATCGGTGATGGACAGCACCCTCGCGCCGTTGTTTTTCGCAAACGTGACGCCCTCCACCGTTCTTGACGAATATCTTGGGAAGCTGATTGCCACAACGATATCATCTTTGCCCGCATGCATGAGCTGACCGAATATATCGCCTCCGATACTCGATGTCGTAAGGTTCACATTCGGGATAATATAATTGAGGTAGTACCAGAAAAACTGTGCGAGCGGTGCGCTGGCCCGAAGGCCCAGAAGATAGACCTGCCGCGCCGACAGTATCATATCCGCTGCTTTTGCGACCATGCCGTAATCCAGCACTTCTTTGACATGCCGCAGGCTCGTGATATCGGTGCGCAGCGATGTGCGCACAAGCTCATCTTCCGGCATATCGGACCCGAGTCCCATTCGCTGTACGTTTGTCAGTCTCGTTTTAATGAGTTCCTGAAGTTTCTTCTGCAATTCGGGGTATCCGCCGTACCCAAGCGCACACGCAAACCGTACTACTGTGGACTCGCTGACACCCACAAGTTCGCCGAGGCGCGACGCCGTAATGAAAGCGACCGTATCATAATGGTCTACAATATAGGAAGCAATGGCCCGATGGCCTTTGCTCATGGTATTCTTTCTTTCTGCTATGACTTTGATAACGTCATTGTCTTGCATATTTACCCCCGTAAACGCATAATGTCGGCATTATTATAGCATATGAATTCTAAATATGCAATTTTATATTTTTTATCCTGCAAATCAATTCCGGCATTCTCTTCATGTCGGTTAAGTCAAATTTTATGGGGGTTATCGCTGCAAACCCCTGAGATACCACAGATACGTCGGTATCCTCGTCCGAATTCTCTTCAATAAACTGGCCGGCAAGCCAAACATATTCCCTGCCTCTCGGGTCGCAGCGCACGTCTGCCTCATCAATATACATCGACTTTCCCTGTCTTGCGGCTTTAATACCATTTATCTGATTCAGCGGAAGATCAGGTACGTTCAAGTTATAAAGTACGCCGGACTTTCTGCAGCCAAGGATTTCATTGTCTACGACAAGCGATGCAATCTCGGCAGCAGTTTCCAAATGCTCGGGATAAGAATTACAGCACGACACCGCAAGCGCGCCGTACCCCATCAGCGCCGCGTCCAGCGCTGCGGCTACGGTTCCCGAATAGAGTATATCTGAGCCCAGATTCGGGCCGTGGTTGATTCCCGAGACGACCAAATCGACGCCTGATTTCATCAAATATGATATGCCGATCTTCGTGCAATCCACCGGAAGGCCGTCCATTGCATAACACGCAACACCCGTTAAGCCCGGAAGCTCAACTTCCCTGATGCGAAGAGGCCTGTATATGGTAATAGAATGAGAGGTCGCGCTTCTTTCCGATTCGGGCGCAACCACTGTCACTTCATGCTTCTGCGATAGTTTCTTCGCGAGCGTTAAAATGCCCTTTGCGTGGATGCCGTCATCATTCACAACCAATATACGCATAATCCCCTCCTGCCTTTGTATTCTACAGCAGGCAGGCGGGTGTGTCAAACGCGGTGTATTTATCCGAACAGCCACCAGATGAGTATGCTGTGCAACGAGTTGCCGTAGCTTGCAGCGGGTACATCTTCTCCCGCGACGGCGTCCACGCGGCCGATCTCCTCACCTCCCTGCAGTATTCTCAAGTATCCGATCTTCTGGCCTTTCTTGACGGGCGCCTTCACTTCCTTCAGCATCACAAGCTCTTTCTCGATCTTCCCCTCGCTGCCTTTCTCCAGCAATGCGGAGAACCCTGCGCCCGCGTATACGTCCACCGAGGATTTAGTGCCGCCTGTCACCTGATAGTTCTGACCCAGCTGCTGCCCTTCCCGCACGACGGTAGTCGCTGAAAAACCTGCGAACGCGTAATCCAGCGCCACCTTCGCATCCTCAAACCGCGTATCGCTGCTGGGCGCACCGAGCGCCACATAAATGAACCGGCCGTTATCCTGCTTCGCGGTCGCGGCAATACAATAGCCCGCTGAATCTGATGAACCGGTACAAATACCGTCGCCGCCGTCATAATAACGCACGAGCCGGTTCGCGTTCACCATCTCGGTCTCGCGGTTGTCCGGGTGTTTGTAGTTTTCCATCCATACCGCCGTCCATTCAAAAAGCTGATCGTACTTGACCAGCGCCTGGCTGACTAACGCGATATCGCGGGCGCTCATCGTCTGCCCGTCCGCCTCCAACCCGGTAGCGTTAACAAACTTCGCGCCGAGTCCCATCGTTTGTGCCTGCTTGTTCATCATCTCGGCGAAAGACTGCTCGCTTCCTGCCAGTTTTTCCGCAAGCGCCACCGTCGCATCGTTCGCGCTGCATATCATCATGGCCTTCATGAGGTTCTCAACGGTATGCGATGTATTGACATCAAGGAACACCTGCGTACCGCCCATCGATGCGGCATGTTCGCTGACCGTTACGGTATCGGAGAGCGACAGCCTTCCGCTGTCCAACGCGTCAAACAGCAGCAGCATTGTCATCGTTTTCACTACGCTTGCGCATGGCAGCTGCGCATCGGCATTGTTTTCTTCAAGCACCGTTCCGGAATTCGCGTCCATCAGCACGAAGCACTTTGCGTTGGGCGTAATCCCCTGCGCGGACGCGGTCACCGGCAGCGCAAGCAGCATCATCAATGTGATCGCAAATATCAGCACTTTTTTCATATTCATCACCCTTTTTGCTTTTGCGGTTAGTTTTCCCCAAAGCACAGCGGGGCTATTCTTTGAACGGCAATAATATACTTTTACCTTTGCGCGTGTTGAAGACTTTAAATGATTCAGATATAATGCAGACATGATGAGTTTGAAGAAAAGCGTATTATTAATTGTATCGTTACTCTTATGCGTTTCTTTGCTTGCATCCTGTGCACCGGTCACTGCCGAGGAAAGCAAGAAGGATTCGAAACTTTACGAGGGAAAATACGCGGATGAGCCTGCGCCTTCCGATAAGGTACAGTCTCTGATCGATTTGCTTGAAACCTGCGTAGGCGGGCAGTATATATACAGCGGACAAGGCGACCGGATTACTGCCGAGTTTGTCGATAAGGTCTATGAGCTTTTCCCTGATTATTTCACCGACGGACGCTACGATTATTTCATGGAAATTGCGGATGAAGGCGCCGAAGACGGCTGGGATTTCCCCGAAGACTACTGCTGGGACTGTTCGGGGCTTTGGTGGTACGCAGTTAATAAACTGGGCTTTTATGACGAATATACCGATCGTACGGCAAGCGACACCTACAACGATTACTGCACACCCATCACCAAAGATGACCTTATGCCGGGCGATATCGTTTTTATCGAAGATGTATCCGGTAAGATCGTGCATATGGGTATTGTCGGGCAGCATGGGTACATCTACGAAGCGGCCGGCAGCTTCGTCGGCGTGGTGAAAAAGCGTTCCGTAGACAGGCGTATTTACGGCAACATCATCAACGGCGGCGTTCTGATCAACGAAAACTGGAATCTGTTCGGTCGGCCAAAAATATTCGAAGACTGATACCGCAATAATAAAGCGGACTATTTTAAGCTTTTATACTTACTCCTTTTCGCCAACTCGTTTAATGAAACCGTCCACCAGCGCGGCAACGCGCTCTGCCGCAACCTTTCCGGTTTCCATCACCTCTTCGTGCGACAGCGGCTGATCGAGTATCCCCGCCGCCATATTAGTGATGCACGAAACGGCCGCGGACGCAACGTCTGCGTGCGCCGCCGCGATGATCTCAGGCACAGTGGACATACCCACTGCGTCCGCGCCCAAGGCGCGCGCCGCGCGAATCTCGGCGGGCGTCTCGAACGACGGCCCTTTCATCATCATATATATTCCTTTTTGCACAGCGATGCCGCCCTGCTTCGCGGCCTGCTCCAACATCCCGATAAGCTTTTTGTCGTATGCGTAACTCATATCGGGAAAGCGCGGACCGAACTCGTCCATGTTTTCCCCTTCGAGCGGATTTAAAAAAGTGAAATTGATGTGATCCAAAATGATCATGATATCGCCGGGGCTGAATCCCGTATTGACGCCGCCTGCGGCGTTGGTGGTTAGCAGCGTTTTAACGCCCATTTTGATCAGTGCGCGCAGCGGTATCACCGTTTCGGCGGGCGCGTAACCCTCGTAACAGTGGAAGCGCCCCTGCATGCATACCACGTCCGTATCGTACTTTCTGCCAAATACCAGCCGCCC
>CAZLRM010000119.1:0-5606 GCA_964561895.1 uncultured Christensenellaceae bacterium
AAACGAAACGGGTGATAATATGCCGATATGGCGCAACCGGCCTTTGATGGTGACGATAATCGTTGTAATCGTATTGTTTGTATTACTCATCATCACAGCGGGCGAAAATAATATGACGGGTTCGGAGAGTTTGGTGGGAAGGCTGCTTTACCCAGTTCAAAACGCGTTATATTCCGCAACGGAATCGGTCGGCGACTTTTTTTCACGCATATTTTCAGGCTCCGATCTGGAAGCAGAGAATCAGGATCTGGAGGCACGTGTCGCAGAACTGGAAGCGCAGCTTCAGAACTATGAAGAGATCAGGCTGGAAAACGAACGCCTTTCCGAGCTTCTTAACTTTAATAACGTAACACCCGACTTAACCTATGTAGGTGCAAAGGTCATCGGTAAAGCCCCAGGCCATTGGTTTAGCATAATTATTATCAACGTAGGTTTAAAGGACGGCATCACTGTGGACATGCCAGTCGTCACGAACGACGGCCTTGTGGGGTGCGTGGTGGACTGCGGCCCAAACTGGAGCCGTGTAATGGCAATCGTCGATACATCCGTCGGTGTAGACGCCGTCGTGGAGCGCACAAGAGATAACGGTATTGTGAAAGGTACGGTCACCTCAGGTGAAAAAAATAAGCTGCTGGCGCTCTCCAATCTTCCGCTCGACGCCGACCTCGTACCGGGCGATACGATCATCACATCCGGCTTGTCAGGCGTTTATCCCAAGGGCATACCCGTCGGCAAGGTTTCAGAGGTCAGCCCGAGCAGCGACGGAATGAGCAACGAAGCCGTCGTCGCGCCCTGGGTAGATTTTGAACACATTGAAGAGGTGCTCGTAATCACGACGCAGCAAGTGGATATAAAAGAGGCGCTTGGAGAATGAGGTACATCATGTTCGCCGCAATTGCGGTGGCCAACCTGATATTCACAGGCGCGGTATTCCCAAACATCAATGCTGCAGGGCTCTCGCCCGATATCATCATCTGTTCGATGGCGTCTATTGTGATACTTGAAAAGCGCATGTCGGGCGCGGTGATCGGCTTATTTTGCGGGCTGCTGCTGGATATGCTGTTTTCCGGCGTGATTGGCTTTTATACGCTTCCCTATCTCATTACTGGCGCGGTACTGTATGCGGTTGTCAAACGTATCTCCTATATCGATCGTTTCTTTATGCCAATGCTGATCGCTTCGGGTGCCTATATTTTCAAGCAGGCGCTTTCCGCGCTGATCACCTACATGTTGGGCAGCGAGTTTTCGATATGGAATATGCTCTTAAGGTACATACTTCCCGAAATGCTTTTCACCGGAATGTTTATGCTGCTGTACCATCTGCTTCTGGGGCGCATCTATCGCAACCCGTCTGTGCATCCCGTCAATCCTGAAGAATTTAAGAGGCTGTAAAAAAGCACAATTAAAGCCGTACGGAGAACCGTACGGCTTTTTTGCGCATGCCTGCGCAAAGCATAAAGGAGCATAAAGCGGTTGCTGATATGAATTCTCGCCAAAGCACAGGAAATTATACCTAAAAAATAAATTCTAATACGCTCATGCTGACAGATGATTACCCGTTGTATTTATCCGACAGTTCTTGCTATAATGATTTAGATAATATGTGGAGTGAGGTGTGAAATGGTCGAAATCAGGCAGGTTACCGCGAAAAAGGATATTATGAAATATATCAGTTTTCCGGACAAGCTCTACAAGGGCGTAAAAAACTTTGTGCCGGAACTGAAATCTGACGAGTTCTCCATGTACTTCCCCGAAACGAATTTTTCGTTTGAGTACTGTGACGCGAAGTTTTTCCTTGCCTACCGCGACGGAAAAATCGTCGGGCGTATCGGCGCGATTGTGAACCGCAACGCCAACGAGCTTTGGAACCAAAAGCAGATCCGCATCACGCGCGTGGATTTCATCGACGACACGGAGGTTTCCGGCGCGCTTTTCGGTGCGGTGGAAGGCTGGGCGAAGGAACTGGGCCTTAACGAAGCGCACGGGCCGTTGGGCTTTACCGACCTTGACAAAGAAGGCCTGCTTGTGGAAGGGTTTGACCGTATGGGTTCGACTGTAACGATATACAACTACCCTTACTACCCGAAGCATTTTGAAGCGCACGGCTATGCAAAGGACATCGACTGGGTGGAGTACCGCATCAAGGTGCCCGGCAAGGGCGACAAGCGCATCGCGCGCGTCAGCGAACTTGCCAAGAAGGTGATGGAGCGTTCCAAGGTGCGTTTCTATGACATCAAGAAGATCAAGGATGCCGCGCCCATCATCATTCAGATATTCGACCTTTTAAGCGAATGCTATAAGCACCTTTACGGTATGGTGCCCTATACCGAGAAGATCGCCAAGGATTATCTGCGCCGTTTTACGCCGCTTTTAAACCCCCGGTACGCCAAGTTCATCGTGGACGATAACGACAAGCTTGTAGGTTTCGGGCTTGCAGCGCCCTCGCTGGCACGCGCGTTCCAGAAATCGAACGGGCATATGCTGCCGTTTGGATGGGCGCACCTGCTGTACGCGCTGAACCACCCCAAAGAGCTGGAGCTTTACCTCGTAGCCGTCCATCCGGACTACCAGAAGGCGGGGCTGGCCGCGCTGCTGCTCAACGAGATCACCGCCTCGGCGATTGAGGACGGCGTACAGTACGCCGAATCTTCACCCGAGCTTGAAACCAATCAAAAGATACAGGATTTCTGGAAGAACTACGACGTGGAGCAGCACAAACGCAGGCGCTGTTATAAGAAGCATTTGAGTTGATTAAAGGCCGGGGCAAAACGCCCCGGTTTTATTTCGGGCGAATAAGATGCCCCGGTGGTCATTATCCGCCTCTGCAGTGTTTTATATTATTGCGCGCATACGCATGCCCCTACTCCCCCGTCGATTCTGGGTAGCGCTCCGGCGGGGTATCCTGCTGTATCGCGGCTTCCGCTTCGTTTTGGCTTTCAGTCTGCGCTTTATTTTCTGCGCTTGCCTGTGCGTCCTCCGCGCGCTGCGAAAGTATGCTTCTGATCGCGTCTTTTTCTGCTTCGATCTCCGTCTGCGTACGCACGCCGCAGCGCTTTAACACGGGCTGCATGGGAGACCAGCCCTGCAGCGCGCGTTCCAGCATCAGCGCACCTGCCGCCGCGCTGATGAGCAGCCATCTTTTGCAGTGAACCGTACCGAGCAATATGCCCAGCAGCACCATTCCTGCCGCCCCGGCCTCAAAAGCGCGCTCCGAGTCCCACTCGTTTTCCAGCTCGCGCAGCCGCGCGCGCAGCCTCTTATCGTCGGTGCGTTCGTATCGGCGCACCTTATCCTTCAATTCTTCTTTGGGTGTTGCGCAATGCAGCGATACATGGACCGCGCACGGAAAAGCATGCATAACTTAATCTCCTTCAATAATTAATTATAGGTTACGCCGAAAGGAAAGCGGCTATTCGCGAATCATTTTTTATGGTTTGAAAATATGAGCGTTCGGGACAAGACGATAGAATATGATAAAAAATCATTCCTCTACAATGATTTTTACCGGCGTACAACTGCCGCCGTTGCATTTGCTCTCTTTCACGCTGCACGCGGCTGCACAAATCACCAAGTCTACTTCTGCCATGAATACAATTTTATCCCCGGGGTTGGAACAAGGCTCTTCCACTGAAACCGTGCCGTCAGGATGAATCACGGTATGCATGAACAAGTTTACCGGATGGATGAGATTTGCTTTAGGGATATCGAAACCAGCCAGGCTGCTGTTGATATTATCTAGGCAATTGCGATGGCCTTCCCCGTTGCCGTAGAAAAAATCATACATCTGCGTGCTGCAGCAGGGGTGCAGCAGATCGTGTTCCTCTACGTCATCCTCTATAACGCGCAACAAAGGGCTGTACAGATTGGAATATATCATATCGCCCGCCTTAAGCTTCAACGATTCGTTGCAGTCGATGGTGACGCCTGTTGATAAAAACTCATTCGTATTGCGGGCATTGACCGCGAAAAAATCGACGACCTGTTTCCCCTCCGTGTCGATGACGGTAACCATGCCGCCCTTTTTCACATGGACAGCGAGGCCCGAACAGGCGTTTATGATATATTCATTTTTCATACCGCTTCCCTCATCAATCAGTATTGATCAGATTCTGATCATTTCCAAAGCACCAGCTCACTGAGGCACTTTCTTGTTTTCTCGTGGCGTGGCGGCTCCGCGCGGTAGCCGAACCCCGCCATAACGGATACGCCGAATTGCCCGGCGTCGAAAAGGTTTTCCTCAACGAGCAATTGATTGACCGCCTGCCGATTAAACCCTTCGATCGGGCAGGAATCGATGCCGAGGTAAGCGGCCGTCACCAGCATATTGGCGAGAACGATATACGTCTGCTTGCACGCCCAATCGAAAATCGCCCTGTCGCTTTCGAGCAGATCAAAATCGTTTTGCAGAAACTCTTGGTAAACCTGTCTCTTGTTTTCGGCAACATTTTCGGGCAGCTGCTGAACATCGCGCATCATGTATGCGATGTAATCCGAGCTGTATATCATGTCCGCTTTTTTGCGCGCCAGCAGTATGACAAAGTGGCTGGCTCCGTTCAGGCTGTTGCGCGCGCCCCACGAAACCGGGTAGAGCTTCTTTTTCAGCTCGGTGTCCCGCAGCACGATTATCTTCCACGGCTCAAAGCCAAACGACGTGGGCGAAAGCCGTGCGGCCTCCAGTATGGTGTCGAAGTCCTTCTCGGGGATGATTTTAGCCGCGTCGAATTTTTTGCACGCATGACGGAAACGCAGTACGTTCAGAATGGCCTCATTTTTGTCTTCCATAATCAGCGCCGCCTTTTTAGTTGATACCTATATTATAGCATGCGGTTCAAGGCAACAAAAGCGCGCCGCCGAATTTGAGGCAAGAACGGGGAGATAGGAGAAGTAAAAATGAAAGGCTTAAAAAATACTTTTTGCTTTTTCTCTTATTCAGCGTCAGTAAACTCATTAATATTTATTTGTTTCCCTGTGATACAAATTATCTTCAACTTCATTGCTTACCTCAAACGTCTTCATTATATTTAATTATATGACTTCTCCTACAATTGCACATTATCCCCACCCTTTCAATCTGTTCCGACATATTTCGACACTTCCCCTTACCAAAAATAAAAAAACATAATGTGGAATTCTTCTTTCCTTCTTTCATATTTCCTGTAAGCAGTGTATACTCTCAGATGAGAAAATGGAGAGTATACCTATGCAGCAAAACACATTGCGGCTGGGGCTGGATATCGGCTCCACCACCGTCAAATGCGCGGCGCTTGACGAGAGCGGCGCGGCATACAGCTATTACGAGCGCCACTTCAGCGACATACCGGGCGCGGTGCGCGCCATGCTGAAGGACGCTTATTCGCGCCTCGGGGATATCCCCGTGTTTGCGTGCGTCACGGGCTCGGGCGGGCTTTCCGTCGGGCAGTGGATCGATCTTCCCTTTGTGCAGGAGGTCATCGCGGCAAGCCACGCGGTCAAGCACTTCGTCCCCGGCACGGACGTCGCCATCGAGCTCGGCGGCGAGGACGCCAAGATCACCTACTTTTCGGGCAGCGCAGAGCAGCGCATGAACGGCACGTGCGCAGGCGGCACGGGCGCCTTTATCGACCAGA
>CAZLRM010000120.1:0-5582 GCA_964561895.1 uncultured Christensenellaceae bacterium
GCCAGAGCGCTGCTGCAGGGCTATATCTATTCGCAGCTCGTCGGCGCGCTGGGTGCGCTGCCGGATTATCTGGCGCTGTACACGGATGATCCCGCCAAGTTCAACGAAGGTTTCGGGAGGATCACCGCGATGGGCGCCGCTTTTGATATGGAGAGGATGCACCCCATGCTCTATATCACGGCGTACCTCGCGGCGGCGCAGGTGCACGCGATGCAGGGGCGCGCGGATGAGGCGCTGGATATGATCGAAAAATACGTGCAGCTGCTCTGCACCCCCAATCTGTTTCCGCTTAAGCTGCGCGGAAGCGCGTTCTTCGATTCTCTGGACGATTACTTTTCCCAGCTCGACCTGGGCTTGTATCCGCCGCGCAGCGACGAGGTTATCAAACAGAGCGCGAAGGATGGGTTACTCAAAAGCCCCGTATTCGAGCCGCTCAAAACCGATCCCCGGTTTATCAAGCTTGCAGAGAAATTAAATCAAATATAAAGGAGAAAAACCATGGAACAAATCATGCAATACCTGCCGTTTCTGATCCCTGTATTTATACTTCAGCTCGCGCTGATGATTACCGCGCTCGTGCACATACTGAGACACGACCATTACAAGAACGGCAACCGCGTGCTGTGGATCATCGTCGTAGTGGCTGTCAACATCATCGGGCCGATACTTTACTTTGCCTTGGGACGGAGCGATGAGTAAATGAACGTGCTGGAACTGAAAAACGTATCGAAAAGCTTTGGCAGCCTAGAGGTACTCAAGGACTTAAGCTTCGCGGTGCCGGAGGGTTCCGTGTTTGGGTTCATCGGTAAAAACGGCGCGGGCAAGACCACGACGATGAAGATGATCTTAGGATTCCTGCCCGTTTTGGGTGGCGAAATCAGGGTCTGCGGGGAGAAGGTCAATTTCGGAGCCACGCGCACGAACCGGTATATCGGCTATCTGCCTGATGTACCCGAATATTACGGCTATATGCGTCCGAAGGAATATCTTGCGCTGTGCGGACAGGTCATTGGGCAACGGCCGAGCGATACCGCACGCCGGTCCAAGGAGCTGCTCAATCTCGTGGGGCTGGAGGGCGTAAACCGCAGGATTTCCGGTTTCTCGCGCGGCATGAAGCAGAGGCTGGGCATCGCGCAGGCGCTCATCGGACAGCCCAGGCTGCTCATCTGCGACGAGCCCACTTCCGCGCTCGATCCTGTGGGGCGGCGTGAGATACTCGACATACTGCACAGGATCAAGGACCGCACGACCATCGTGTTCTCTACGCATATACTCTCCGACGTGGAACGCGTTTGCGATACGGTAGGCATACTCGATAAAGGAAAACTGGCGCTGCAGGGGAAGCTGAGCGATATCCGCAGCACGTACCGGCAGGACGCCGTGCGCGTGGAGTTTGCCTCTCCGGAGGGCGCGGAGTGTATCGCATCCGTTCTCCGTGAGCTGCCCGCGGCGGCGGGTGTGGAAACGGACGGCAGTGCCGTCACCGTGCGGCTGAAGAAGGCGGACGGCGGTGCGGATGTGATGGCGGCTGTTGCCGCGCTGAGAGCCGCCGTCGTGCGCTACGAGATGCTCGAACCTTCGCTCGAAAACGTGTTTCTGGAGGTGACTGAATGATAGGCTTTGCCGCGTTTTTCCGCAAGGAACTGACAGAGCAGCGGCGCACCTTTAAACTGCTCATCATGCTTGCCGCGTTCACGCTGTTTGGTATGATGAGCCCGCTGCTCGCAAAGATCACGCCGGATATCATAGCGTCCATGGGCATGGACGGCATCACGATCACCGTGCCCGAGCCGACATATTTGGACGCGTATGCGCAGCTTTTCAAGAACGTGACGCAGATGGGCATTATTGTGCTGCTGCTCGTGTTTGCGGGAAGCATGTCGCAGGAGCTCTCGCGCGGCACGCTTGTGAACGTGCTGGCCAAAGGGCTGCCTCGCACTGCCGTCGTGACCGCTAAGTTCGCTTCGTCACTCGCGCTCTGGACGGTAAGCCTTGCGCTGTGCGCCGCTATCCATTACGGTTATACGCTGTATCTTTTCGGCAGCCATCCTACGCAGCATCTTGCGTTTTCGCTGCTGTGTCTGTGGCTGTTCGGCGCGCTGCTGCTCGCCGCGATGATATTTACGGGCACGCTGCTAAAAGGCGGCTATGGCGGGCTGCTCGCCACCGCAGTGATATTGGGGATATTGCTGCTGCTGAGCATGCTGCCCGGCAGCTCAAGCTGGAACCCGGTCACATTGGCATCGGTGAGCACCGCACTGCTGGAAGGCTCGCTGAAAGCGGCGGATGTGATGGGCGCTTTCTGGGTATCGGCGGGCGCAACGGTGGCTTGCATCGCGGGCGCTGTGCTGATATTCCGAAAAAAGCAATTGTAAATGACTAAAAGAATACCGGATCAAATGAAAACGGCTGCGGGTACTACGGTTCCGCAGCCGTTGATTATTCGGGGCTATTCCTCCTTATATCCGGAGGTCATCTTGCTCAGCAGCTTTCCGAAAGCTACCGGGAACAGGTAACACATCTTTGTCTGCAGCCTTTGGGAAGCGCTGCTCGATATGACGAACTTATTTTTCTTGAGCATATTTTTCGCTAAACCGGCCCCTACTTTTTCGGGGTCGGCCATGAACTCATCCGGTACGGGCAGGGGCTGAGAGGAAACGGTTCTTGTCAACGGCGGATGCAGGATGTGGAATGTGATTCCGGTGTTTGCGTATTCGATGTTCAGGCACTTGGCGAGTGCTTCGATGGCCGCTTTGCTGGATGCGTACGGGCTGATATTGACGAAGCCCGTGACGCCCACGCCTGAACTTGTGAAGAATATCCTGCCGCTTTTTTGCGCCTTCATTATCGGCAGCACGGCGCCTGTGAGATGCAGCGCACCGAAGTAGTTTACATCAAATACGGATTTATACGTATCTTCGTTCGTGTCCTCCATGCCGGCAAACGTGCATTTGCATGCATTGTGCACAGCACAGTCAATGCTGCCGAATTCCTTCGCCGCCAGCGCGACCGCCTGATTCACTGCATCCGCGTCGGTAACATCGCATGTGCAGCAATTAAGGCAGCTCCCGTAACGGCTCTTCAATTTGGCCAGACCATCTATCTCCAGATCAAGAACTGCGACTTGATGGTTGTCCGCAAGCAGCTGCTCAGCCATATAATAACCGATACCGCGCCCCGCGCCCGTAATTACCACATTGCTCATTTTTATCTCCAAGTGTGTACTTTAGTCGATTATACCTAGCGGATGGGATAAGTTACAATAGTCATTTAATCCGGGCATCAGAACTATCCGTAAAAAAGTGCGCGGTATTCCGGCTTGAGAATATCATAGAAGGTTTCCGTCGGTATCCCAAGCTCCGGCTCGCCCAGTGTGCCCGCGGCGATCTCGTACTTTGCAAACGCGATATAAAGCCGGCCATCCGATATAAAGAACTTCGTGTCCTCCGACACGCCTTTGAACGGCTCGCCGTAGCTATCCGGATCTTTTTCTATCCAGCTCTCAATGACGCGGTTGATACGTCCCTTATACCCGCCGCTTAAAAAGAGGCCGTCCAGCGTCAGCATTTCACATGCCGCGATATCGGCGTTATAGTATACGGTATGCGGCATCCCCGTGCCGCCGTTGTCGAGCAGCGTCGTCACCTTGAATGACAATATGCCTGCCGTGCATTTCGCTTCGTACGAAACGCTGAATACACAGTCGTAGGGCAGCATGGTTCCCGCGCTCACCCTTTGCATAAAGTCCTTTGCGTAGCTTTCGGCTTCCGCCTTGTCCTGTGCAACCTGAGCCGCGATGCTAAGATTCAATGTGCGCTCGAATTCAAAATCCGCAAAGCCTGATACGTCGGGTATGTTCATGTCGTAGATGAGGTACTCATCGCCATAGTTGAACTGCTGCGTTGAGACTTGCACGTTCGCCTGGCTTGCCGCTTCCGCGCGTATATGAGCGTCTGTCGTGTGCAGCACTGCCGCAATCAGCAGTATTCCCGCCGCGAGCAAAGCGCCGTTCAATTTCTCCTTGCTTTTCGCACGTTTCATACCAGCCTCCCGCTACGAATATACTATTGCGGGGGGCACGGCTATGCGGAAAAGAGATAAAATACTGCGTGTGATTGTTTCCGTGCTGTTCGTAGCCGCGGTCGCGGCGGCAGGCGCGCTGTTCACCGAACCCTCGGGTGAATGGTATCAAAGCCTCATCAAGCCTGCGCTGCAGCCGCCGGGTATCGTGTTCGGTATCGTGTGGACGGCGCTCTACGTGATGATTGCGGTTTCGCTGTCGCTTATCGCGGCAAGAAAAGATACGCCTAAGAAAACGCTGTGGCTGCACGCCGCAAACGGCTTATTAAACGTGCTTTGGACGTACACGTTTTTTCGGCTGCACAACCCGGGCGGCGCGCTGTCCGTGCTGCTGCTTCAAATCGGTGTGGCGGTTGCGCTTTATGCGGGTGTCCGCAAAGTGAATGCGGCAGCGGCGTATCTGTTGATACCGTACCTTATCTGGCTTGCGTTTGCGCTGTACCTCAACTACGAGATTGCGTTTTTAAACTAACTTTTGTGCGCATGTCACGGTTTTGTTAGGGGTTGCCTGCTATGATCAATACTTGGGAGGCAGCCATGAAACAAGAAAAAACCGTGAAGATCATATCCAATATATTGTTCGCGCTGGGTATTGCTCTTGGTGTTGCGTCGCTCGTGAAATCGTATATCGACAGCGCGAATCTGCCCGCGGGCGTTTGCCCGATAGTCCAAAACCGATGGCTGACCGCCGCCGCGCTTGCGGTGCTGATCGCAGCGCTCGCGTTCGCTTTTCTCACAGATCATTTAAAGCGTAAAAAGCGCAGCAAAGGAGAATAAACGGTGGATACCCCGGCAGTTTCACATTTTTAAGCTGTATGTCGAAGCGTAAAATGCTTTTCTCATAATATTTTCCGTCAATTTTTTGTATTGGGTGACAAAGTCACAGCGGGAAACAGGGACAAGGGTTATAATCCAATTAAAGGCTAATAGTAATAATTACGAATAAGGGACCGGCGAAAGGAAATGGATGTAAACGTAATGTGTTTAATTAGTGCTGATAGCAGCAATCACAAAAGCTTCATATGCCGTTGATGACATTTATAAACAAACGTGCAAGACAGACGAGTTTACATCGGGTAAGACAAAAGCTTGTGCACCAGGTAAGACAATAAGCTTGTACATCAGGTAAGACAAAAGCTTGTACACCAGGTAAGACAATAAGCTTGTAAATCGGGTAAGACAATAAGCTGAGCATCATGGAAAGACATCGCCACTGCAACTTTGGGGCAGGCAGAGGCAATCCTACATCATCAGGGGAAAAACGGCACGACATAGGGGGGGAGACCCGGGACATCAGGAGGCAGCCAAAAGGCTGCCTCTATTGCTTTTAAACAGTCTGCATAACAAAATTACCCTATTATGGGTTTCCGTAATTAACAATTTCTCTCGTTATGTGACAAAGTCACGATATCAATCGGATTTTCACCGCTATAATAATTTCGATGCGTTATTGGTATGAGGTAGCGGGAAGGGCAAGTCTATGGGGGAAGACTACGCGGCTA